>CAZBCD010000049.1:0-11698 GCA_964490205.1 uncultured Pelolinea sp.
ATAGCAGGAATCTAAGCAAACATTGCAATAATTAGTTTTTGATTGCTTAAGTATAAAGTTAAGCACAGATTTGATCCAGCTATGCAGTGAGAACAAAATAAACTTTATAAGGAAAATTATGCTTAAGAAGATTCAATCAACAATGAAAGAATACCCCCGTAACTTCTGGATATTGATTGGCGCATTGTTCATCGATCGAGTTGGGGGAGCTCTTATTTTTCCATTTCTTTCGCTTTATATTACGAGTAAATTTAATGTTGGAATGACGGAGGTTGGCACGATTTTTGCGGTGCATTCTCTTTCTTCTTTTGTAGGCAACATAGTGGGTGGAGCGCTGACAGATAAATTTGGGCGCCGTTCGATGCTTATCATCGGATTGATCTTCAGCGCGGGTGTTTCTTTGGGAATGGGTTTTGTTGAGGAATGGGAGTTGTTTTATCTGCTCGCTTTTCTCACTGGATTTGTGTCGAATTTCAGCGGTCCTGCTGTGCAAGCAATGCTTGCTGATATTTTGCCGGTGGAGCAGCGGCCGGACGGTTTTGGGTTGCTGCGAATAACGATGAACCTGGCAGTAACAATTGGTCCGGCTATTGGCGGTATCCTGGCAGGAATTAATTATCTTCTGCTCTTTATTATCGATTGTGTAGTCAGCGTTATTACTGCAATTATTGTGTATTTTGCTCTACCGGAAACAAAACCCGAAACACCGGAAGGAAAGGAAGAAGAGAGTCTTTTAAAGTCTTTTGGCGGGTACAGAAAAGTTTTCAGAGATAAATTGTTCCTTGCTTTCCTCTTCCTGACAACATTCACTGCGATCGTATATATGCAGATGAATACGACACTATCGGTTTATTTGCGCGATGTCCATGGAACTTCACCCCAGGGGTTTGGATACATTATGAGTTTAAATGCCGCTATGGTAGTTCTATTCCAATTCTGGATGACAAGAAAGGTGAAAAAGTACCATCAATTGAGTGCGATGGTGGTTGGTAATTTACTGTACGCAGTTGGTTTTGCAATGTATGGCTTTACCAATATGTATTGGGGATTTTTAACTGCTATGGTGATCGTTACGATCGGTGAGATGGTAATCGCGCCGATTGTACAGACACTTATAGCTAATATTGCCCCGGAAGATATGCGCGGACGATACATGGCTGCGTACCATCTGGGTTGGGGGATAGCCGCATCTGTTGGGCCACTAGCGGCGGGTATCATTGTTGATAATTACAATCCTAATTGGGTGTGGTATGTCAGCGGTATCATCTGCTCGATGGTCGCATTGGGATATTTCGTGCTGAAAACCCGTATAGGGGAGAGATTTCAACCGCGCGCAACGAAAGAAACTGCTCCAGCATCCACCGAATAACGAATAGAATATGAGATAATTTGTTCTTGTCAAAGTATATTAAGAAGTAGAAAAATCACCTATGGGAAAAAAATTAAATAAACATAAATTCCACCCGACAAAGATAATTCTCAAAAACCCGGTTCCTGCAGATATCGAAATTGCTCAGGAAGCTGTATTAAAGCCAATCACTCAGATCGCAGAAGAGCTTGGCCTGCTTCCAGGGGAAATCGAATTATTCGGGGAATACAAAGCCAAAGTTCGGTTGGGAGTCCTTGAGCGGCTTAAAAATACACCTGACGGTAAGTATATTGATGTTACTGCTATCACTCCAACCCCATTAGGAGAGGGAAAAACTACCACAACGGTAGGCCTCAGCCAGGCGCTGGGAGCACACCTCGGAAAAAGTGTCATCACATGCATCCGGCAGCCATCCCAGGGTCCGACATTCGGGATAAAAGGTGGAGCGGCTGGCGGGGGATATAGCCAGGTGATACCTATGGAAGATTTGAACCTTCATCTTACCGGGGATATCCACGCTATTACTGCGGCAAATAACCTGCTGGCGGCAGCGATTGATACACGAATTTTTCATGAAAGCCGGCAGTCAGATAAAGCGCTGTTCAAGCGTCTTTTCCCTAAGGATAAAAATGGAAACCGATCTTTTGCCAGGGGAATGCTTAACCGATTAAAGAAGCTGGGGATCAATAAGACGGATCCAAATGAGCTGACAAAAGAGGAGTGCTGCCGGCTTGTGCGCTTGGATATTGACCCGGAAACGATAACATGGATGCGCGGGATTGACACAAATGATCGGTATTTAAGAGAGATCACAATTGGGCAAAGCCCTTCAGAAAAAGGGGTTGAACGGCGATCTGGTTTCTACATCACGGTTGCCAGCGAGATCATGGCTGTGCTGGCTTTGACCAATAATTTAGCAGATATGCGCCGACGGTTGGGAGAAATGGTTGTGGCGCTGGATAAGCATGGTAACGCGGTAACGGCAGATGACCTGGGAGTTGCGGGTGCGTTAACGGCATTAATGAAGGATGCGATTAAGCCAACATTGATGCAGACATTAGAAGGAACACCTGTGTTTGTTCACGCAGGTCCATTCGCGAATATTGCGCATGGAAACAGTTCGATCCTTGCTGATAAGATCGGATTGAAACTGGCAGATTAT
The DNA here is from genome assembly GCA_964490205.1 of uncultured Pelolinea sp. GTDB lineage: Bacteria > Chloroflexota > Anaerolineae > Anaerolineales > Anaerolineaceae > Pelolinea. The sequence goes on from CAZBCD010000049.1 coordinate 2,532, forward strand.
GTTGTTACCGAATCGGGCTTTGGTGCTGACATGGGGATGGAAAAATTTTTCAATATAAAATGCCGCTACTCCGGTTTAGTACCATCTGTCGTTGTGCTGGTGGCTACGGTTCGTGCAATAAAGATGCATGGAGGTGGGCCGGCCGTTTATGCCGGAAAACCGCTCGATTTTACGTATTTAAAGGAGGATTTAGAACTTCTCAAAAAAGGAATGGAAAACCTTTTGCACCATATCTCCATCGCGAAAAAATTTGGCGTGCCTGTTGTTGTGGCAGTTAATCAATTCTATACAGATACAAAAGCAGAATTGGAATTAGTGCGAACGATAGCTGTAGAAGAAGGTGGTGCAGTAGATGCTATGATCAGCAACCATTGGGGGTTGGGAGGTAAGGGGTCTAGGGACCTGGCAAAGGCGGTTGTTATTGCCGCAGAACAACCTTCTGATTTTAAGTTTCTCTACCCGCTGGATAGGCCGATCAAGCAGAAAATTGAAACGATTGCCAAAGAGATTTATGGCGCAGAGGGGGTGGAGTACTCACCAGAGGCTGAAGATCGTATCGCTAAATACACGCGGCTTGGGTTTGATAAACTACCGATCTGTATGGCAAAGACGCACCTTAGCTTAACTCATGATCCTAAATTGAAAGGTGTTCCCAAAGGATTCATCATCCCTATCAGAGATGTACGCGCGTCTGTTGGCGCGGGATTTTTATACCCGGTGCTGGGGAAAATCAGTACGATGCCCGGACTGTCCACGCGTCCGGCGTTTATGGACATAGATATTGATCCGGTGACGGGAAAGATTTTAGGATTATCTTAGTAAAGAAACACGCAGGTTTTCGCATGACATGTGAATATTTTATACATCACGGCTATGAAAAATAAAAAACTTCTTATTTTTGTATTTATTCTGATTCTCAATTTTCTGCCGCAGATATTTGTCCTTCTATCACAACCAGATAATTTAATGAATTGGTATTTAACTGATGATGCTTTCTACTATTTTAAGACTGCCCAAAATATTGCCGAAGGGAATGGGATCACTTTTGATGGCGTTGCGCCAACGAACGGTTTTCATCCTTTGTGGATGATTATTTGTATACCAGTTTTCATTTTAGCCAGATATGATCTTTTCCTCCCTCTGCGGGTTTTAGCCGCTATTCAGATTTTCCTGAACGCTGCTTCAGGTTATTTGCTCTATTTGATATTTTCTGAAAAGATTTCAAAAACCACTGCCTGGGCAGCTGCGATTTTCTGGATGTTCTTTCCACCTATACATGAGCTAACTACAAAACTGGGGCTTGAAACGGGACTGAACGCATTTTTTCTCATAGCTTTCATCTACTTCCTCTCCAAGTTGTCATGGGGCAAGGGTAGTGAAAACTACTATCAAAAAATCTTTTGGGTTGGTTTGTGCGGAGCAGGTGTGCTATTAAGCCGCCTGGATAATATCTTCTTGTTAATTATGGCAGGTGTGTGGTTAGTGTTCCGTGGGAAACAGATTAGCAGCATTTCTCAAATAGATTTTCTATTGATATTATTTTCAGCTGTGGCTAGTTTCTTCTTTCGATTTATTTCTAACGAAGATATTTTCAATTATTTGCCTTTTCTATACTTTCTTATCGGTTTTTCATTGATTATTAAACCAGCATTGCTTTATTTTTTTCGTTGTTATGAATCTAATAATGAAAAAACCGCTGTTAGATTTCTTATTTATATATTTTCTGCTATCAGCTTATCGAGTGGATTGATCTTCATAATTCTTTTTGTCTTTCATGATCACCTGCATGTATTGAAGGGGTTTCCGCGTTCCGCAGTGGTGATCGATTGGGGTCTCTCGTTGTTCCTGATTGGAGGGCATCATTTGTTTCAACAAAAAAGAGATATGATAAATGGATTCAAAGAAGAGGATCTTTCAATAAAAACCAACTGGCGAATTTGGATAAGCAGAGCTTTGGGTTATTTCTCTCCGGTCAGTATTACTCTCGTTATTTACCTGATCATTAATTCTCGTTATGCTGGCACAGCGATGCCCGTTAGCGGTCAAATAAAACGCTGGTGGGGAACATTGCCAAATACGGCTTACGGCCATCCAACAACAACTTTTACTGGAGTCATCAAAGGGCTGTTTGATCCTAGCCGTGAGAGCGGCCCATTCTGGCTGCTTACACAGCCACTAGATTTTACTGCCAGCAAGCTGAAAACATTTCTTGGGTTTTCTCAAGTGGAAAATATAATTGAGCATATTTTTATTATGGTCATCGTAGGGATAATATTTTTTGCAATCATGTATCTCTTGATTGTCAGACAATCTGGAAATTTCAGAAAATACGAACGCAGTCTCGCACTGCTCCCGCTATTTACGGGTGCTTTATTCCACGCTATGTCGTATAAATCAACAGGTTATATACATGTCAGAGGTTGGTATTGGATAGGTGAAATGATCCTGATCATTCTATTCTTGGGCATCCTATTAACTATTTTCGTCGAGATGGTTGAAGAGAGATCATCGGGAAAAATATTTACTTCTATCTTTACTCTCCTTGTGAGCGGTGCATTGTGGGGTGAATTTTCTGTGTCGATTCTACAGCAATTCCCACTAAATGGACAAGTTCCTCATCAATATGATCTTGATGGAGAGGTGCAATTCATAAGATCTCAAACCGATCCGGGAGATGTGATAGGAATGACCGGAGGAGGGTTGACCGCATATTTTGTGCCAGATCGGACGATATTAAACTTGGATGGCCTGATCAACAGCGCGGATTATTTCAGAAAATTGCAAGATGGGGAAATAACTGAGTATCTGGTTGAAAATGATGTGAAATATATTTATGGGGAAGAACTGGTATTGTTAGATAGCGATCCGTATCGTTGGATTTTCACAGACACGTTAACTGAATTAGAAAAGGGCCCATACTTCTATTTATACGCTTACCAACCTCAAGCAACTCCGTAGGGAGTTCAGAGAACATGACAGTCTTTGAAAATGCAAGTTTTCAGGTTATTAACTATTGGCAAGGTATATTGAACTTTCTCTTCCGAATATATCTCGATCTGCAATTCATCAGGGAAAGGCGGTGAGGTGGGTCCGGACCATCGATAGTAGTTATCGATTATTCCTTGAAGGTGAAGATCCAGATATATTATCCATTACCTATTAAAGAATTCACCCCGGAGTATTCCGGGGTGAATGGTTCATTCAGGATACTTTCTTCTCTTTTTGTGCTGGTTTTACACTTTTCTTCTGCTTTCTCTTTCTAAAGTAGCGGATGATAAAGAAGAAAGGTAAGAAGACCACAGCAAGGATCGGGATGGCGAAAATTACTAACCAGATAAGTATATTCGCTAAGACTTGCCCGCCATTGATAAGCGCCTGTAGTGCTCTTTGAGCTTCAACGCCTGGTTGCCATCCGCCGATCGTGATCGGTTCTAAAGCGGCTTTTGCCTGCAGGTAAATGCTGATCGCTGATAATTGGGCTGACTCGCGATAATATTTAACCTGTCCTTGGATTACCTCAATTTCCTCTCTTACAGATGTCAATTCACGAAATACTGAAATAACATCTTCGGTTTCAGTGGCATTATCCATGATTTTAAGTAATTGTTCTTCAGCTGCTTCCAAATTGCGCAGTCTGGATTCCAGGTCAGTTACTTCACTGGTGACATCCTGCCCGGAAATATCTTCATTCAGGATATCAATTTCCGGATCTTCAACTAGGTCTTTAATCTGCTTCAGAGCCTGCTCTAATTTTTCAGCGGGAACGCGAACGGTTATATTGGCAGTTGGAACCTCTAACCCCTGGCTGGTTGTGGTTTTGTACATGTTTGAGTTGACAACGAAACCACCCATATCTTCTGCCATGTCTGTGATTGATTCCATTGCCGACGAGGGATCTGGGACCACAATGGATATACTGGCGTTCTTGATTACGATCCGTTCAGAATCAACAACTGTTGAATCAAAACTGGAGCCTGCTGTATGTTCTCCTTCTAAAACATCCTCTGCCATTTCCATTCGAGGTGCTTCGGCAGATGTCATAGGCAACCCCATTTTCTGTTCCGCTTTAAAATCCATACTTGCTTCACTGGCGTTCTGTGCGAAAGCACATGAAGAAAGCATAATGGACACGGACAAGATGACCAACCAGAATTTGTTTTTTTTCATTTTCTTCTCCTATTTACTTCATTTTTAGTGTTTGGATTAAGACGAAAATGGGAGTAAAAAAGTTCCCTTACCAACCTTCCGCTAACCTGAGGGCGTGGCGCCAGGGTAATCCGCTTGCTTTAATACGATCTTGAACAACACTGTAATCATAAGGGATTCGGCGAAGTTCCCAGGTGCTCTTATCCGGGTCGAAGATCGCAAAAGATGCTCTGGGATCATTATCACGTGGCTGTCCGATGGAACCAGGATTCAGGATCGTTTTGGAAAGGATGGGCGTCGTATTGTAGTCCATCACATGTATCGTGGAAGGCTTTTTGGTATTTTCCTTCCAGATAGCTGGAACATGGGTATGTCCTACCATGCAGATGCGGGTCTCATAATACGAGAACATTCTTACCGCGGTCATATAATCCATCACATAATCCCATACTGGATTACGCGGGCTTCCGTGGACAAGCGTGACATCACCTAAAACTAACTTTTCAGGCAGGCTCAGTAAGAATTCTTGGCTTTGAGCATTCAGCATGCGCTTTGTCCACGTGATTGCTAAACTAGCTTCGTGATTAAAGGTTTGCTGGTCGACTTCACCTAAGGTGGCAGCATCATGGTTACCACGCACGCATATCAGATTGGGGAGTTCACGTACCAGCTCTATGCATTCATTAGGATCAGGCCCATAACCAACCAGATCACCTAAACACCAGTACGCATCCATATTACCCGCAATTGATAAGACTGCTTCCAAGGCGGTGAGATTTGAATGAATGTCAGAAAATACAAGTATACGCATTTTTAACCGGTTCCTTCAATCAACCAAGATTGCAAATGCTGAATGACCTTCTCCGCGACATCGTTCTTTGACATCATGGGTAATTGCTCTGTAGATCCATCTGAATACATCAATAAGACCTTATTTGTATCCACAATGAAACCTGCCTGTGGATCAGATATATCGTTAGCGACGATCATATCCATGTTTTTCTCATTTAACTTTTCTCTTGCGTTCACTTTGAGGTCTTTGCTTTCTGCTGCAAAACCAATCACTTTGAGGTCCATTTTTTTTGTTTTCTTTACTTCTGCAACATCTTTCAAGATATCCTTGGTGGGTTTGAGTTTAATTACATCCAGACCCATATCTTTCTTGATCTTCTCCGTTTTAATAACCTTAGGGCGGAAATCAGCCACAGCTGCCGCCATTATCAGTGCCTGCGCGTCCGTGATCTCTTCAAGGACGGCGGTGTGCATTTCTTCAGCGCTTTTTACAGGAATCAATGTGCAGCCAACCGGGGGTGTAAGTGATGTTGGTGCAGAAATGAGGGTCACATCACTGCCTGTGTCCAATGCTGCCTGTGCTATTGCATAGCCCTGTTTTCCGGAAGAATAATTTGTCAGGATGCGGATGGGATCAACTGCCTCCTGTGTTCCGCCAGCAGTAACGATGATCTTTTTGCCATTTAGTGGATTTCTACGTGAGAGATGGTATCTGATCGTGTTCACGATCTCAACTGGTTCAACCATCCTGCCTGGGCCCTTCAATCCAGAGGCGAGATGACCTTCAGAAGGACCTATAAATTTATATCCTCTTTCTTTTAATAAACTTATATTTTTTTGCGTGATTGCGTTTTTATACATACCCGCATCCATTGCTGGCGCGATGATAACTGGGCAAACCGCTGCCAGTACGGTAACTGTTAGTAAATTGTCGGCGATACCATTGGCAAGTTTCGCGATTGTATTCGCGGTTGCGGGGGCAATAACCAGTAAATCTGCCGTATGCGCAAGATTAATGTGCACAACATGTCCTTCACCACCCCAAAGATCCTGTTCCGTTACTGCCTTTTTCCCACTAACAGACTGGATGGATAATGGGCTGATGAATTTTTCGCCAGCTTCTGTGAGAATCGCGTTAACATCTGCTCCAAGTTTTGTCAGGTGGGAAGCAAGATCAGCGGATTTATATGCTGCTATTGATCCTGTGATCCCAATCACAATCCTTTTTCCATTTATCGGGTTACCCATATTTCACCTGTTCATTTCCCAAATGATCCGCATCCCTTCTAAAGTCAGCCAGGGTTTGATATGATCAATTACATCTGTATAGCTGCTGATGCGATGGACGTGACCACCGGTTGCTATCACAACCGCTTCATCTCCTAATTCCTGCTTGAAACGCTTAACCATACCTTCTACCAGGGCGACATACCCATAGATCAGACCGGATTGCATCGCATGGCGTGTATTTGTGCCGATGATTGAAGGCGGTGCAGATATTTCAACTGAGGTGAGTTTGGCCGTCCGTTCGAAAAGCACTTCAGCCGACAATCCGATGCCGGGGAGGATGGCTCCGCCCAGATATTCATCAGCTTTGTTAATAGCATTAAAAGTTGTGGCTGTCCCAAAATCAATCACACAAGCCGGGCTGGAGAATAAGGCTCTGGTTGCAACTGCATCCGCGATTCGGTCAGCACCGACAGCGGTTGGGTCATCATAACGGATTTTCACATTCAGTTTCAGATCAGAGCTGATGATAACTGGTGTTTTCCCCAGATATAACTCACAAGCTTGAACTACCCTTTCTGTTAGGGGAGGGACTACAGAGGATAAAACGATACCAGAAAAATTAGTTGGCGAAACTCCTCTGTTATCGAGTAAACCAAGAAATTGAAGGCCGTATTCATCCTGCATTCTCTTGTGGTTTGTTGATAAGCGCCAATGTTCGGTGAGTTCACTGCCTTGGAACAAGCCAATCGTCAGATTTGTGTTTCCGAGGTCAATTGCTAATAAATCGGATGTTTTACTGGTCATGATTATTATGAATGTATTCTATCTTATTTTACATTCTTATCAAACATGTTGAGGATCAAATTTACTGTAATGTATAATCCGAAAAGTAGGTGAAAGAAGGAGAAAAATGAGCGCAGTCATCATTGATGGAAAAGCGGCGGCAAAATCAATTAGGGAGGCAGTGAAGAATGAGGTGGAAGAACGATCAGCAAACGACTTGCCCATCCCAGGTTTAGCCACAGTTCTGGTGGGTGAAGATCCTGCCTCTCAATCGTATGTACGGGCGAAACATCGTGCCTGTGATGAAACGGGTATTAAATCATTTGTGATAAATCTTCCTGTAGATATTTCGCAGCAAAAACTTGAGGGGGTGATCAGTGATCTTGAAAATGATACAAAGATCCATGGTATTCTGGTTCAACTTCCTCTCCCATCGCGGCTTGATGAGGAAAGAATATTAAATGCTGTTCCATTGGAAAAAGATGTGGATGGGTTCCATCCCGTTAATATTGGTCGGCTTGCTCAAAAAGGACGGCAGCCGCTTTTTTTGCCCTGCACACCATCAGGTATTATCTATTTGTTGAAAAAATATACAAATACTCTGGAAGGGAAGAGGGCTGTTATCATCGGGCGGTCGAATATTGTTGGAATGCCGGTTTCTCTCTTGCTTCTGAGAGAGAATGCGACAGTTACCATCTGCCATTCACGGACGAAAGGTCTCCCTTTGATCACGAAAGAAGCTGACATTCTCATCGCTGCGATCGGAAAGCCTGAGATAGTAAAAGGTAACTGGATCAAACCCGGTGCCGTTGTTATTGATGTGGGAGTCAATAGGGTGAAAGATAGCAGTAGGAAAAGGGGATACCGTTTGGTAGGGGATGTAGCTTTCGAAGAAGCTATCAACATTGCCTCCGCGATCACGCCGGTTCCGGGTGGAGTAGGACCGCTTACAATAGCTATGTTAATGAAAAATACTCTGACAGCTGTGAAAAGAACGGATAATTAACTCTTTAATATTGAAAATTCTAATAAACAATTAATGTGAGTTGGGGAGTGAGATCGCTACAATCAAACAAAAGGATATAACATGAAATTTAACTCTCTAACTCCAGAAGAAGACCACATTATTGAGCACAAAGGTACTGAAGCACCTTTCACAGGTGAATACAATGATCATTTTAAAGCTGGCACCTACTTCTGTCGGCGATGCGAAACACCATTGTACCGCTCTGAAGATAAATTTCATTCGGGATGCGGATGGCCTAGTTTTGACGATGAGATTCCTGGCGCGGTGCGCCGCAGCATGGATGCGGATGGCCGCCGAACAGAGATCACCTGCGCAGCATGCGGGGCACACCTGGGGCATGTTTTTGAAGGGGAACAATATACTGAAAAAAACACTCGGCATTGTGTAAATTCATTATCAATGGAATTCAAATCGAGGAAAGATGAAAAATAATGAGACTGCTGTTTTCGGCGGAGGATGTTTTTGGTGCACAGAGGCAATCTACAAACGTGTAAAAGGTGTGGAGAAAGTGGAACCCGGCTATACTGGAGGACACGCGGAAAACCCATCCTATAAAATGATCTGCACGGGAAAAACTGGTCATGCGGAAGTCATCCGGGTTACTTATGATCCGAAAATAGTATCTTATTCAGATCTCCTTGAAATATTTTGGCACGCGCATGACCCTACCACTCTGAACCGGCAGGGGAATGATATTGGTACGCAGTACCGTTCAATCATCCTTTATCAAAACGAGGGACAGAAGGAGATCGCAGAATCATCCAAAAAGGATGCAGATGCCAGCGGCAGGTTTAAAAAAACGATCGTGACTGAAGTCAAAGCACTGGATTTTTTCTTTCCCGCAGAAGGCTATCATTCTGATTATTTCGCGAACAACCCGAACCAACCGTACTGCCGGGCTGTTATCGCACCAAAAGTACAGCATTTCCTGGAGGGATATCAAGAAGGTTAAAGGAAGAAGTCTAATTTGAGCAGCTATATATCCAAATTAAATCTAATACAGATTAATTGAGTTATCTGTCCTGGCAGAAGAATAGTGACAGGATCTTTCTAAACCTTTTCCTCAATTCTTGCTGAATTATTCATATAAACATTATTAGTATTAATTCTCCCAATAAACCCTGTCATTCTCCCAATAGAGGGTGTGGAAAAATCAGGAAAAAGAAGGAGATAATATACCCATTTCGGG
>CAZBCD010000050.1:0-11667 GCA_964490205.1 uncultured Pelolinea sp.
CCCCCCTCACCCAGCCGGGAATCGAAGAAGCTAAAGGCGGCAATACACTTTCCCCACTTACAAACAGTCTCTTTTATGCAACAGATTTTGCAGACCGGCTTGAGAATCAAATTATTCCAGCCCTAAAAGCTGGTTTTATCGTACTTTCCGATCGCTATTTTTATTCACTTATTGCACGCGATGTGTTGCGTGGGATTGATCCTTCTTGGACACGGGATATTTACGGTTTCGCCCTTGTGCCAGATATGATCTTATACCTGAAAGCGGATATTAACACACTGGTCACGCGCATTGTACATGGGCGGGGTATTAATTACTGGGAAGCGGGAATGGATATTCTCAAACTGGATAATCTTTATGATAGTTTCCGGGAATATCAAGCTCGCATGATTGAGCAGTTTACCATAATGGCCAAAGAATTCAATTTCCACATTATCAATGCAAACTACTCGATCAAGGCAACTAATGCCGAAATCATGACCAACATCCAACCGATTCTTGATGAATATAATAAATAAATATTTTCAAGGGGAAGGAGCTGGATAATATGGCGGATAAGAAAGAGGATAAAAGTGTTTTCCACTACTGCGCAAAATCATTGCTGCCCAACATTCAAACGCTGAATAAAACTGCGCGAAAGATTCTAAAACGCAGCAACATCGAAGATATTCATGACCTGCGTGTTTCCTCACGGCGAATACGAACAGTGTTAGAAACATTCTCAGAATATTTACCAAATAAGAAAATAAAATCCTGGGAAAAGGATATCCGCGCAATCACAAAATCCTTCGGCAGCGTCCGTGACCTGGATGTGCAGATTGATCTCATCAATGATGTTTATGAATCCATCGAAGATAACAAGATCCGTTCTGGTCTCCGCCGCATTCGCTTGCGATTGAAGCAAAAACGCCAGCAGAAGCAAGCAGATACAATAAAGATCACCGGGGTGATTCTTGACAGCGCGTCAATTGTTGAAATGAATACGTGGGCGGAAGCAGCACTTGAAAACAGCGCTAGTGGATTGTTTTTCTCCTCGGAACTGTATCGATTAGGATACAAACAAATCCAGACACGACTGGATGAATTTCTGTTTTATGAGGTTTATATATTTGATCCTGACCGAGTGGAAGAATTGCACCAGATGCGCATCAATGCCAAACAGCTCCGCTATGCACTAGAGGTGTTTTCCGATCTATATAAACAGGAAACGGATTTTGCCCTAGATATTGCCCGCCAGGCGCAAGTATATTTGGGCAACATCCATGACAGTGACGTGTGGATTGATTTTTTAACTGAGTTCATGAATAAAGAAATGAAACGCATTAAAGATTTTTACGGATATGCAGGCCCTTACAATCGGATCAAACCCGGAATTGAATATCTCATTAAGAACCGTAAAAGAGAACGCAACCGCTTATATCAAGCCTTTCTGAAAGATTGGAAGGATTGGAAATTTAAAGAAACCTGGCTTAGCCTCCGTAAGATAATATTTCTAACCAGTCTCGAAACCCACCACCAACAGCCCGAAGAAAAACCGCCGGAGGTACCGAAAGAAACATCATCGGAATAACCGCCCGAACAACCTGTTTAGCAGCGAGACTGCTTAATGGTGAAATAACCAAACAATACAAAGCGGGTAGATTTTTTCTAAAAAAATATACCGGACAGTAGAACTTCGAAGCCAGTTATTCCAAACACACTACTAGACTGTCGCTCAATATTTATGATTCATTACCGGGTCTGGATGAATTATCAGTGGTCAATAGATTAGCTTTAAGATCCATATCGGTTAAACTATCGTCGGTTGAGGTTAAATTGGGCGCCGCATTTCTGAATATTCCCAAAATGGGACCATATCCTCACTAAATTAGACTCCTGAAAAAAGATCCTTTTCGATCTTCTTATCCTCCATATGCGGATACCCACGCATGTAGGTCTCCACTGAACTGAACAAACGAATAATCCAGGCCACGATATATCCACTCTTTCTATCGCCGCCCTGACTGGCATGGCACGCTGATGCCTTATCTCGAACCATTGCATACTTATGGTAATTGATCTTCGCGTGCACTGGGAAATCCTCCCTCAGTATCGCAGTCAGGTCAATATCCTTATTCTTTCCGAATTGACTGGGGTTTACACCAAACAGCGGCATGAAGCGTACGATCAATTTCAAGAATGCGCGCGGAATGATGTGAAAATACAGCTTTTTTGGTTTAAACGGTTTCAATTGGTTGGTTATGAATGATTTATCACCTGCTAAATTAAATGCAGCAACCGTCGCTTTATGGGCTGCAATATGATCTGGGTGCATGTACCCGCCGTTAGGGTCAAAGGTTAACACGACTTCTGGTTTGAACTCTCGTATTATCACAGCAATCTTTTTTGCAACATCCTCCCTAGGCGCATTGATTAACGCGTCTGGATGCTTGTTTTCATCACTTCCCGGCATACCTGAATCGCGGTAACCAAGGAAATGTACTTTCCTAAGCCCCAGCACATCCGCCGCGCACTGCAGCTCATGCTCACGCAGTTCGCCTATGGATGAAAATCTTTCCAATTTTTCCGCTTCCACCTCCCCCACCTCTCCCCGTGTCGCACAAATCAAATGAATTTTCACCCCTAGATGGGCATATAGAGCCAGAGTCCCACCCATACCAAATGTTTCATCGTCTGGGTGCGCAACCACAACAAGCATTTTCCTTCCTGCGTGCGATTCTAGTTGCATTGATATTCTCTTACTTTGAACATACGGGACAGTCTGGATTCTTTTTTACCTTTACTTCTCTAAAAGTCATCTCCAACCCGTCATACAGCAATAGCCGACCGATCATCCTGTTACCTATTTCAGTAATCGTTTTGATTACCTCAATCGCCTGCAGTGAGCCGATCACACCCGGAAGCGCTCCAATAACTCCTATTCCCCGATTCGCAGCAGAGACTTCCGGCGTTGGCAATTGGCTGAACACGCATTGGAAGCATGGTCCTTTTCTTGTGTGAAAAACACTCATCTGACCGGAAAACTGAAAAATCGCGCCATAGATAAAAGGAATCTCTTTTTCGACGCATGCCGAATTAACCAGGTAGCGTGTCTCGAAATTATCTGTCGCGTCTACAACAATCGTAAAACCACCAATTATTTTATGCGCGTTTTCAATTGTTATGCGTTCTTTGAAAACATCAACTCTCACATTCGGATTGATATCATTTAATCTGCTCTTCGCGGATAATACTTTAGGATGTCCGAGCGTAGCCATTCCATGCATAATCTGGCGTTGAAGGTTGCTTAATTCAACCACATCCGAATCGACTAATCCTAAATGCCCGACCCCAGCTGCAGTAAGGTACATGGCAGATGAAGAACCCAATCCGCCGCAGCCAATGATCAGCACGGAAGCCTCTTTTAATCTCAACTGCCCTGATATACCAATATCAGGTATATTTAAATGCCGAGAATAGCGTATTTTTTCATGTTCTAATAGTTTATCTGCCATTTGTTTTCACACTAATCATAGCAAACCAATTGAATGTCATTCAACAGCCTAATTCAGGTAAAATATTACTATGCAGGTTATTTTAACCCATGAACAGTCAGATTTTGATGCGGTTGCATCACAACTAGGTGCTTTCTTACTACAGGATAACGTGTTTGCAGTCCTGCCCCAAGCTCTCAATCGCAATGTACGTGAATTTCTCCGCCTATATGCTGCCGATTTACCATTTATCCCTGCTGGAGATTTACCTAAAGAATCTATCAATGCAGTGACTCTGGTGGATACACAGTCATTGATCACAATTAAAGGACTTCGGAAAAAAACACGAGTCTTTGTGATTGACCATCATAAAAAGAAAAAAAACCTTCCGTCTGATTGGGAATTCAATCAAGTTGAAAGCGGCGCTTGTACCACGTTTTTTATTGAACAGCTTATTGAAAAAAACAATCACGCTCTTAGCATAGTTGAAGCAACATTATTTTTGTTGGGTATCTATGAAGACACCGGATCTCTCACCTATGCGAATACAACTGCAAGAGACGCATCTGCTGTTGCTTTTTTATTGTCCTGCGGTGCTAGTTTGAAGATCGCTTCTGAATTCCTCAATCCCCCCCTTACATCCGAACAGCAGGAGTTATTTGAAGCTTTGATGGAAAATTCACAAACAATTATGATTGCAAACCAGAACATTTTCGTTTCCTATGCTGATGCGCCCAATCTGGGAGATGAAGTATCCAGCATCGCACATAAGATATGTGATTTAATAGATCCAGACGCACTCTTCATTTTCGTGTCGATTCGCGAAGGAATCCGACTAGTCGCGCGGTCCGTATCCGACCAGATTGATACATCTCAAATCGCAATGGTCTACAATGGGGGCGGCCATCAGCGAGCGTCCGCATCTTTAATCAAACATAATAAAAAGAATCCTTCACAACTCAGGGATTTAGTGCATATGTTTTTGGATGAATTGCCCGTATATGTTCAGCCAGCTATAACCATTGAACAGATTATGTCAAAAAAACCACTAACAATCACACCAGAAACAACGATCAGTGAAGCCCTTACTCTCATGCAGCGGTTCGGATATGAGGGGTATCCTGTAATCCAGGGAAAGGAGATAATGGGGCTGCTCAACCGGCGGGCAGTGGATAAGGCGTTCGCCCACAACCTGAAGAAAACGGCCGCCAGCCTGATGGAAGCCGGAGATATTCATGTTTTTCCCGGAGATTCGCTGGATCATCTACAGCATATTATGGCAAGAACTGGATGGGGGCAAGTTCCGGTAGTTGATCCTACTTCACAGGAAATCATTGGCATAGCAACTCGTACCGACCTGTTGAATACACTGGCGGGGACGCAGGTAGGCACAACCCGGAAGATGAATCTCTCACAGGAAATGGAAAAGCAAATTGCACCTGGCCAATTTTCCTTATTAAAATTGATCAGCATTTCTGCTAGTGACTTAAACACACCTATTTATCTTGTCGGCGGTTTTGTGCGCGATCTAATTCTCAACTCACCCTCTCCAGATTTGGATTTTGTAGTTGAGGGAGATGCCCTTCAACTCGCATCCTTGTTAGCGGAAAGATATGGCGGGAAGGTAACCAGCCATAAGAAATTCGGTACTGCAAAATGGTGGCCATTAGGTACTGGAAGTGATGTGTCTTCGAAAAAGATTCCGCTTCTCGCCGATCAGATTTCTGATCTTCCACCAACAATCGACCTTATTAGTGCCAGAACAGAATTTTACGAGAAACCAACTGCACTGCCGACTGTTAAAAAGGGAAGCATCAAGCTGGATCTTCATCGCAGAGACTTTACTATCAATACAATGGCAGTGCGATTAGACAACAGTCACTTTGGCGATATCTATGATCATTGGGGTGGGCTTAATGATCTAAATCAAAAAAAGATTAGAGTCCTTCACTCACTGTCTTTTGTTGATGATCCAACACGTATGCTGCGAGCGATACGCTTCGAGCAGCGCTTCAGGTTTGACATTGAAAAACGCACTCTTGAATTATTTCAGGAGGCAACCCCTCTCTTGGATGAAGTATCTGGAGATCGCATCCGGCATGAATTGGATCAGATCCTTGTTGAGGATAAAGCAATTGCTATGCTGTCGAGAATTAGCAAACTCGGATTATTTGCCCACATCCATCCGTCCATTTCTTGGGATGAATCTACTAAAAAAGGATTAGAGAAATTATTTTCGGATCATCCAACCAAAGAGTGGATTGAATATCTTCGTCTGGACTTGCATAGGCGATTAATTCAAGGCGCATATATTATTTTATTGATGATGATACAACCATCTGATATACAGAAAGTCATTAAAAGATTGCGGTTTAGAAGCGATCTTAAGAATAACCTCACCGCAGCAAATCATATTTGGCACAACAAGTCTTCGCTCTCTTCCCTCAGCCCTGGCGAATTTTGTCAAACACTGGAAAAATATCCTCCATTAGCTGTTTACTCTAATTGGATAACAGAAGAAAAAAAGGATTTGCGGGAGAAATTTAAGAAATTTGTCTATCAATGGCGCCATATTTACCCTGAAACAACCGGTGACGATCTCAAGCAATGCGAGATTCCTCCCGGACCAATCTATCGCAGTATCCTGCAAAAATTGAGAATCGCTTGGATCAACGAGGAAATTAACAGCAAAGAACAAGAGAAGCAGTTATTAGAGAATATTTTGTCTAAAATATCCTGAACCCATAAGCTTATATCCTCAAGAGAGTTACCTGGACACCTCAAATTTTGGGGTAATCTTTTTGAATTTATATATCATATTTTCTGAATTAGCAAAATCATAAATATTCCCCTAATTTTCTTCACGACAATAATTATTCTATGAACTATATAGTAAAATTGATGGGTTGAAAAAACATCGAAGGAAGGAATTATTTTAATGAAGGAATATAGTTCGAAAAATATCAGAAATGTAGCTTTAGTATCACATTCAAGCTCAGGAAAAACAATCATGACCGAAGCTTTTCTTCACTTCACAGGCGCGACAACTCGCATGGGAAAGATCACGGATGGGAACACCGTAGCAGATTTCGATGAGGAAGAGATCCGTAGGGAAATTTCATTATACGCATCAGTTGTTCCAATCGAATATAAAGATATAAAAATCAATTTCCTTGATACACCTGGATACACAGATTTTATTGGAGAATTGATCTCTGCTATGGGAGTTGCTGATTCGGCGATTGTAGTAATCGATGCAGTCTCGGGATTTGAGGTTGGCACTGAGATCGCATGGAATTATTGCAATAAATTTAACCTGCCAAGATTCCTTCTGATCAATAAGATGAATCGTGATAACGCGGATTATGAAAAAGCACTAACTTCCGTTCAGGATTTCTCAGAATCACGGTTCATTCCTCTGCAGCTCCCATGGGGCGAAAAAGCCAATTTTAAAGGGGTTATCGACTTGCTAACAATGAAGGCTTACGCAGGAGACGGCAAGAATGCTGAAGACATCCCTGCTGAATTGAAAGATGCGGCTGAAACTGCACGAACCGATCTAATTGAAGCCGCTGCTGAAGGTGACGATGCATTATTGGAGAAATACCTTGAAGGTGGTGAACTATCAACCGAAGAGATCACTAATGGTCTTGCAAGTGTTATTCTCAATGGTAGCTTTGTACCTGTTCTTGTTGCTGCTGGTGGTGCTGAGATCGGGGTTGCTCGATTACTGGATGCGATCAAGAATCTGCTCCCTTCTCCTGAAAATGCAAACTCGGTTATAGCACAAGGAAAATCTGGAGAAGAAACAATAAATGCGGATGATAGCGGTCCCCTTGCTATGTATGTGTGGAAAACAACTGCTGATCCGTTTGTTGGAAAGCAAACATATTTCAGAGTATTTTCTGGGGTTCTGAACGCTGATATGCGCGTTTGGAATCAATCCAAAGAGATCGAAGAACGCCTGGGAGGATTGTTTGTACCAAGCGGAAAAGAAACCACACCGATTAAAGTATTGCATAGTGGTGACATTGGAGTTGTTCCAAAACTATCAGAAACAGCAACCGGAAACACTTTGTGCGATAAAGCTCATCCTCTTGAACTGCCTACCCCGGAATATCCAAATTCACTGTATCGGGTTTCGATCAAACCAAAAACACAGGCGGATTCAACTAAGATCTCACCATCTCTTACTCGCTTATGTGAAGAAGATATAACTCTTTCCTGGCATCAGGAACCCTCCACCCGGCAAACAATCTTACAGGGTATGGGTGATCAGCATATTGATGTCGCTATCCGGCGAGCAGAGAAAAAACTTCAAGTTGGATTAACCACAGCTCTACCACGTGTTCCATATCGCGAGACTATCACAAAAAAATCAGAAGCCATGCACCGCCACAAGAAACAGTCAGGGGGTTCAGGTCAATTTGGTGAAGTATGGCTACGACTCGCCCCTCTGAAAGATGGCGATTTTGAATTCAAGAACGCGATTTTCGGTGGTTCGATATCATCCAGCTATATGCCAGCTATCGAAAAAGGCATTCGCAATGTGATGAAGGAAGGTGTCATCGCGGGTTATACAGTAACTGGTATCTATGTAGAAATTTTCGATGGAAAAGAGCATCCGGTAGACTCAAAGCCCATTGCATTCGAAATGGCTGGACGAGAAGCGTTCAAGAAAGCCCTCAAAGACGCCTCACCCGTTCTTCTTGAACCGATCATGAAGGTAAAAGTAGTCGTTCCAGAAGAAAACATGGGGGATATCTTAGGCGATATGAATACACGTCGTGCGCGTGTGCAGGGTATGGATACTGGAAAAGGGTATTCCACTGTGACTGCAAATGTACCTCTGGCAGAAATGCTGCGCTACACAACTGACCTGCGATCCATAACTGGCGGCCGTGGTGTATTTGAAATGGAAGAATCGCACTACGAAGTCGTCCCCACCCATGTTGCCCAGGGAATCATTGATGCAAAAGATAAAGAACTAGCCAGTAAAAAAGAGGCCTGATTATTCTAAAGAGCTGGCCAGAATAGCCAGCTCTTTCTTTTTTACCTTTCAAACCATGAAGAAAAACCCATTAATTTTTTCTGTCAACGAAGATCTTTGGAGCGTCATTCTTTCTCAGAATGAAGAAAAAGTCAAAGGTATTGTGAAGATCTTCGCCCAAGAAGCAGTTGAATACGCTAATTGCCACTTGATAAAGATGGTTTCTGAGGATGGTTAGCATCCTGCCCAACAGTCATCTACCTCCATTGCGGAGCAGGTAATAAAAACTCAAATCCAAGATTAGGTATGGACATTTTTCAACTAATAAGATTTACTAAAATTAATAACAATTTAAATCAACCAAAGGTACTATGAATAAGAATAAGCTGCCAAAACAAGAGGAAAGTTTTTCAGATTGGTACAATCAGGTCATTCAGCGCGCTGAACTTGCTGATTATGCGCCGGTGCGCGGATGTATGGTTGTCCGACCGTATGGATGGGCGATCTGGGAAAACATCCAATTTGCTCTCGATAAACGCTTCAAAGATACCGGTCACGTAAATGCCGCGTTTCCTTTGCTCATCCCGATGTCCTTTTTTGAAAAGGAAAAGGAACATGTGGAGGGTTTTTCACCTGAACTCGCAGTTGTAACGATAGGTGGTGGCGAAAAATTAGATGAACCTCTGGTTATACGGCCAACATCAGAAACCATCATAGGGCATATGTACGCAAAATGGATTAAATCTTATCGTGATCTCCCGGTTCTGATCAATCAATGGGCAAACGTTGTTAGGTGGGAAATGCGGACACGCTTATTCCTTCGTACGCTTGAATTCTATTGGCAGGAAGGGCACACTGCCCACGCAACAGCAGAAGAAGCCGAAATTGAAACTCGACAAATGCTGGATGTTTACACAGATTTTGCGGTTAATGTCGCCGCAGTGCCAGTTGTTCCCGGAATGAAAAGCGATAATGAAAAATTCGCCGGAGCCGTTCGATCGTACACAATTGAAGCAATGATGAAGGATACTAAAGCACTGCAGTCCGGTACATCCCATAATCTTGGTCAAAATTTTGCCAAGGCATTTGATATTCAATATCTTGATCCGAACAATCAACTGCAGTACTGCTGGACAACTTCATGGGGATTATCAACTCGTTTTGTTGGTGCGGTCATCATGACACATGGCGATGACCAGGGGCTTGTTCTTCCCCCGAGGTTAGCACCCATTCAAGTGGTGATCATACCTATTTTCCGTTCCGAAGAAGAAAAAATATCTGTTATGAATGCAACTACTGAAGTGGAAAATAAGCTATCTGTTTTATGTATAAATGTACACGACCGCACTGAAATGACGCCCGGCTTCAAATTCAATGATTGGGAGCTGCGTGGAGTGCCATTAAGAATAGAAATTGGGCCAAAAGATGTAGAAAAAAAAACGGTCATGACCGCCCGTCGAGATATTCCTGGACGCGAAGGAAAGTCCTCTTTCTCAATTGAAAGCTTGAATCATCAAATACCTGCCATTTTGGACGATATCCATGATAATTTATTAACAGAAGCAACCAAATTCCGCGATGATCACACATACGATCCCAAAGACTTTGATGAATTCCGTTCGTTAGTTAGCTCCGGCTGGGTATACAGTTATTGGTGCGGGGATAAAGCATGTGAAGCAATGATTAAGGAAGATACCAAAGCAACTCTTCGATGCATTCCTTTTGACCAGAAATTTTCTAATGGGAAATGCATCTATTGCGGCAAAGATGCAAAGCAAAAAGCTTATTTTTCAAAGGCATACTGACAACAAATAACATGCCTTCTGTACAACTTGAAAGGCTTCGGCCGCAGATTTATGCTATTATCACACAATATGAAAATAGCGATATGTTTACAAGATCGCTCATTTCCTTGTTGAAATCATATAGTGGAGATATCGACCACTCTCCTTCTCAAATTACTGCTTATTCACTAATTCCCAGGTTGAATGTCCCACAAGTTGTATTGAATCAATTGGAAATCTCACTGAAACATCTTGCCCTCACATATCCATCTCAAACCAAGTCAATTGTAGAAAAACTCTGGGAGCAACGATATTTCGAAACAAAAAAGATTGCCCTGATCTTATTGTCTAACCTCCATACTCAAGAAAAAGATTTTTACTTTGAGAAAATAAATATATGGGTCGATGCAGATATTGAGGGACCAATCATCGATGTGATTCTTGAAAATGCGATTAAGAACAAGGATATTTTCGAAAGTAAACAATGGTTCGCCTTAGTTGAAGAATGGCTGTATTCAAAAATAAATCACCTTCGGAAAATCGGGCTAACAGCAATCGCGGACCTCGTTGATGCGGATACATATCATAACCTGCCTGCGATTTTTCGCCTCGTAGAACCCATGCTAAGCAAACCCCATGTTTCAATAAATAAGGATTTGATCGCATTAATCCATTCACTAATTAAAGCATCTCAACCAGAAACTGCTGCTTTCTTGATCCATCTTTCAGTAATGTACCCTGAGCCTGAGGTCTATGCCCTCATTCGCAAATGCATACCCTTGTTTGATCAATATTATGCTTCTGAGGTAAGTAATAAGTTAGCAATTCAATAAAGCGTTCAATTCTGGTATAATTTCAAATCTGACTAGTCCCTCCTAAGGCGAAAGCTCTGGGTGAGGAGACTTGCTAAATTTATTTTAAGGAGAAAGCAGCGTCATGTCTTTAACAAAAGAAGAAAAAGAAAAGATTTTCAGTGAGTATGGTATGCATGCGTCTGATACTGGCTCGACAGAAGTACAGATCGCAATGCTAACGACTAGGATCCTACAGCTTACTGAACATCTCAAGATACACAAGCACGATGAATCTTCACGTCGCGGATTGCTCAAACTAGTTGGTCAGCGAAGGCGGTTCTTGGCCTATCTTCGAAAGAAGGACTTCGCCAGCTACCAGGCAATAAACAAAAAGCTAAATCTGCGAAGTAAGAAGTAAATAGATGAATCATGAACAAGCCGATGGATTGCAAAAATCCATCAGCTTGTTTAAAGTGAAAAATAATATTAATGATCCCCGAAGTTGGGAATTGAGAATATTTTAGGAAATTTTCCTCAATTATTCTCAGTCCCTAACTATAAGGGGAAGAAAAGAGAAAAAATGCAATTACAAGGAAAACAATTTAAGACTGTTGTGGGCAACCACG
>CAZBCD010000051.1:0-11665 GCA_964490205.1 uncultured Pelolinea sp.
CGCCTGTGGT
Organism: uncultured Pelolinea sp.; assembly: GCA_964490205.1. Taxonomy (GTDB): domain Bacteria; phylum Chloroflexota; class Anaerolineae; order Anaerolineales; family Anaerolineaceae; genus Pelolinea. The sequence goes on from CAZBCD010000051.1 coordinate 11, forward strand.
ATTCTTAAATAATCACTGTTGCACTTGATACTTGAATCCAAGAATTAAAACGGGCCGCCATTTTATCTTTATCCATTCTCACCATCATAGCTACCGACACAGTCGCACCACTGGTTGGCCAGATCAGCGCTGCCTTCCCGGATGTAAACCCTACCCTGATCAAGCTTACAATCACACTCCCAGCACTTATGATGATCTTTTTCGGGTTCATCGCTGGCCAGTTGGTTAGAGTGATCTCTAAAAAAGCGGTTCTGGCGATTGGGTTGAGTTTTTATACTATCGGTGGTATCGCAGCAGGTTGGGCACAAACCTTCACCGGACATCTCATTCTGCGGGCTGTCCTCGGAGCAGGCACAGGGCTGATCGTACCTCTGGTTACTTCCCTGATTGCAGATTTCTATAAGGGAAAAGAACGTGCCGATATGATCGGTTATTCATTTGCTGTATCACTCATGGGAGGCGTGATCACACCACCGCTGGCAACCTGGATTGGTGCGCTGGATTGGCGCACCGCTTTCTTGATATATGCTGTTGCTCCTCTTATTTTCCTGTTTTCAATGCTTTTCATCCCAAACCCACCAAGAAATTCGGAAGCAAACTCAAAAAGAAAAGATCGCATCCCACCCCTCGTTATCCGGTTATCGATCGCGTCGTTTTTCATGATAGTCATATTCTTTATCATCATCACTGACATTCCATTCCTAATTCAAACCAAGCATACCCTTGCTCCTTATGTCGCAACTTTTGGCTTATCTGTTTCTACATTTGGATCCGCCATCAGCGGATTGGCTTTTTCACGATTTTACATAAAATTGAAGAAATGGACCGTTCCCATTGGTCTGCTGATCTGCGCGGTTGGGTTCCTGCTGATAACATTCACCGAAAACAGCGTCATTGCGTTGTTTGGTTCATTATGCACCGGATTAGGGTTGGGTTTACTAACTGCCCTTATCCTACTTCTGACTGCCAATGCGGTTGGATCGAACGACAGCACTGCCGCCCTGGCAGTGGTCAACAGTGCTTTTTCGGTCGGAATCTTCGTGTCACCATTTTTCTATGCGTTCGCGTCAGGTCTATTTTCCACACAGCCAGATATCCAATTTAATTTTCAATTAGCTGGCTGCATTTTTCTGGCAACCGGCATCATCGCTATCCCAGTGGTTCATTTTCTCATGAAAGAAAAGTCTCTGGAAACTATATAGCACCATACCCATAGAATACAGCTTTCGCCTTGATAATTACGAGAAATTACTTTCCGTCTGCGGTTATTCTCAGCACGGCAGGAATTCCCCCGATGATATTTTTATATTCAGGACTTGAACATCCAAACCGTAATTCATTAGTAATATACTTAATGCTATAATTTTCCAGTTATCTTTTACAAAGAAAATTTCCACATGGAATGAAAAATAATACAGTCGGACACCTAAACTATCTCATTGTCGGTCATGTCACCCGCGATATTCATGAAGGCGGGAGCACACTCGGCGGTACGGCTGCATATTCCGCTGTTTGCGCTCGCGCGCTTGGAAGAACGCCTGCGATTCTAACAGCAGGCGAAAAGGGTCATCCAATCCAGGAATTGAATGGCCTTCTTTTGAAATGGAAGATCTCGGCAAATTCCACCACGTTTGAAAATAAAGAAACAAATCACGGGCGTAAACAGATCCTGCATACTGTTGCGGATCCGTTATTACCTGAAGATGTCCCGTTAGATTGGAGGAGTTCCCCCATCGTCCATTTAGGTCCTGTTGCAGGTGAAGTCGATCCGGGAATCATTGATATTTTCCCTGATTCTTTCATTGGTTTAACACCGCAGGGCTGGATGCGCGCCAGGGATGAAAGCAATGCTGTGCATTTCCATCCATGGGATCATTCGGATGGATTATTACGACGCGCGGATGCGGTAGTATTAAGTATTGAAGACGTCATGGGTGATGAGGGTTTGATCCAATCATACGTTAGCAGGACAAATATCCTGGTTGTCACCGAAGGACATAGCGGAGCCAGGGTCTACTGGAAAGGAGACGTCCGCTATTTTTCTACTCCTGAGGTATCTGTTGTTGACCCGACTGGCGCGGGAGATATTTTCGCTACAGCATTCTTTGATCGGCTTGAAATAACCCACGACTTATGGGGATCAGCCAAAAGAGCCATTCAAATCGCATCCCTCTCTGTAACCAGAGTAGGGTTAGCAAGTGTACCAACTACACAGGAAATTCGTTCTTTTCAAATTGAGGTAATTGAAGGAAAATAACTATATGGCAAAGATCCATACACTGGTAAACCAGAAAGGCGGAGTCGGCAAAACCACTTCTGCTATTAATGTTGGCGCCTATCTTGGATATTTCGGTCAAAAAGTGCTCATCGTTGATCTTGACCCTCAAGCAAACGCCACTTCCAGCCTGGGAATTGATAAAATGACCGTTAAGAACAGTACATATGAGGTCGTGATCGGTTCTTCGCCAATCGCACCCACCATCCTGCATAACCCACGCTTAAAATTATCAATTCTTCCTTCGTCTCCTTCTCTTGCTGGTGCAGAGGTTGAATTGCTAGAACTAACGAATCGTGAATTCCGCTTAAAAGAATCGCTCTCTCCAATCCTTGACCGCTTTGATTACATTATTATCGACTGCCCTCCATCATTGAGCATTCTTACGATCAACGGCCTCATCGCATCAACGGATGGTGTACTCATCCCAGTCCAATGTGAATACCTGGCTTTGGAAGGAATCGGACAGCTCACCCAAACCCTCAAGCGAGTCCAGAAATCTCTTTTTCCAGAATTAAGTGTCAGGGGGGTTGTCATGACCATGTATGATGGCCGCACCAGGTTGGCTGCTGATGTGGTCAATGAAATCAAGAAGTTTTTCCCATCACAGGTTTTCCAAACCATAATACCGCGCAGCATTCGATTAGCTGAAGCGCCATCTTATGGGCTTCCAATCGCGATCTATGCGCCCAGCTCATCCGCCGCAAAGGCATATATGAATCTGTCGCGTGAAATTTTATCCCAGGATGGGGTACGCATACCAGAAATAGATATCAAGGTGGATTAATATGGCACGTAGAGGATTAGGTAAGGGTTTAGATGCGCTTATCCCTGGAGATTTTCAATTAGAATCATCAAAAGGTGTGCAGCAGGTGCCAATTATAACTATAGCTCCCAATCCCTCCCAACCGCGCAGTGATATAAACGATGAAGGGTTGGAAGAACTTGCGAAATCTATTCTTGAACACGGCATCTTGCAGCCCCTGATACTTTCCAAGAGCGCATCTGACAACCAATACACGCTCATTGCCGGTGAACGGCGGCTGCGTGCAGCAGAAATAGCAGGTCTTGAATCCATACCAGCCATCATTCGCGAGGTTACTGAACAGGAACGCCTAGAAATTGCCCTCATCGAGAACCTTCAACGCGAAGACCTCTCCCCTCTGGAAGCCGCTCTTGCCTACCAGCAGTTAAATGATGATTTCAACCTTTCACATGAGGATATCTCTGTGAGAGTGGGTAAAAGCAGGACAGCTATTACAAATACGCTCCGGTTATTAAAACTTCCAGATGATGTCCAGATTGCCCTGCATTCCAGGAAGATCACCGAAGGTCATGCACGCGCGCTCCTTGGACTTCCCTCTAAGAAATCACAAATAGCAGTTTTACAGACAATTCTCAAAAATGATTTAAATGTACGCCAAACTGAAGATTTAGTCCGCAAATTCTCCGGCCAGAAACCCACAGCGGTAAAAAGAGAGAAAGCGGTTTCTCCAGAAGAAAAATCTCTTGAAGATCGACTGAGATCATTATTAGGCACAAAAGTAACTCTTAATCACAGCAAAAAAGGTGGTACAGTCGTGATCTATTATTATTCTGAAGAAGAATTAAACGCGCTGATCGACCGCTTCAAGAAACTCTGATGCAAAAACGCGTTCTCACCAACGCGCAGGTATATTCATTTACTCAGGATGATCAACCTGCTGATACAGTCGTAATAGAGGAAGGGCATATCTCATCCATCGGTAAAGCAAGTGAGATCATCCCACAATTCAACGATAGCGTAAGGATAGAAGATTTGCGCCAATCAATCCTAATGCTCTCTTTTACAGATGCGCACATTCATCTGCTCGCATATGGCCTTAGTTTACAGCGTATAAATGTGGAGACAGCAACCAAGCGGAACTGCCTGGACCGTATAGCAAATCTGGTAAATAATACAGGTCCCGGAAAATGGATTATCAGCCATGGATGGAACCACAATATCTGGCCAGATGGATATGGCTCTAAAAAGGATCTAGACAAAATATCAACTAAACACCCAATTTACCTTGCTCATAAATCCCTTCACAGCGGTTGGGCAAATTCATTTGCACTGGAGAAAGCAGGGATAAACCATCATACACCAGACCCGGATGGAGGAACGATCCAGCGTGACGCGTCAGGAAAACCAACCGGTATTCTTCTCGAAAGCGCCATGAGGATAGTCGAATCTGTTATTCCAGAACCAGACATTTCCGAACGGGAGACTGCTATTCTAAAAGCCCAAACTTCACTGCACCGATACGGTATCACTGCCGTACATGATTTTGATCCCTGGTCCGTGTTTGAGATATTAGATGATCTTCACGCGACAGGGAAGCTTTCCCTGCGAATAACAAAAGGTATTCCTGAATCTTTCCTTGATACAGCTATCGAGAAGAAACTGAAAAGCGGGATTGGAAATGACTGGATAAAGATTGGCTGGTTGAAGTTATTTTCAGATGGCGCGTTGGGGCCGCAAACAGCCGCTATGTTATCTCCATACGAAAACTCGCAATCACTAGGAATGCTTCTTTTATCACGTGAGGAAATCGCTGCATATGGAGAGAAAGCGCTCCCCAGCGGAATTGGTTTAGCAGTTCATGCGATTGGTGATCGGGCAAACCATGAAGTCCTTCGGGCGATGTCAGACTTAAAAAAGAGGGGACTGCTAGAGATACCTATACTCAAGTCAAGAATCGAACATGTGCAGCTCATCCGAGGAGAAGATATCCAGATGTTCCCTGCTCTTGGCGTCACAGCAAGCATGCAGCCAATTCACGCCATTTCAGATAAGGATATGGCTGATACATATTGGGGAAAGAGGTGTGTTGATTCCTACGCATGGAAATCAGTTCTGCAAATCGGCGCGCAGATGATATTTGGCTCTGATGCTCCTGTTGAATCCCCCAACCCGTTTTACGGCCTGCATGCTGCTGTTTCCCGCAAGCAACTAGGGAACGCATCCAAAAAAGAATCCAGCTGGATCCCGAAGCAGTGTTTGAACTTGCGAGCCGCGTTAAAAGCATATATCTCCTCTCCCCCGGCTGTTGGGGGATTCGGAAATATAATTGGGAAAATAAAATTAGGATATGCGGCTGATTTTGTGCTTCTCCCACCAGACTTCTTTGACTTTCCATCTGATGACATCCAATTCATTCTCCCTCTAGCCACAATGGTAAACGGAAAATGGGTTTATAAAAATGATAATATTAACATAGACATCTTATAAGAACCAACTGGAAAAGGTATCTGATCATGGAAATTGATAACACGAATGATAGATCATTGAATATCGAAAATCTCACAAAGAACCTAACCATAGCTCGTGAAGCACGTGGAAAGACAATCAAGGCATGCAGTTTGCTGCTTGATATCCCAACCAGCCGCTTAAAAAATTACGAGGCAGGAAAATATGTTCCATCACTCCCGGAAATTGAAGCATTATCCTTCCTATATAGGATCCCTATCCTTGCGTTCTTTCAAAAGGATGCTGTGGAAAATTACCTCCACACACCTGAAAGTGTCCAAATCCAGAGATTAGTTGAGATTCGCCAGTTAATCATTGGTACACGAATCCATCTCGCCAGAGAAAAAGCAGAAATATCCATGAAGCAATTATCAAAAACTACCTCAATCCCCACTTCCCGAATTAAACGTTATGAAGAAGGTACCACACCAATTGGCCTGGATGATCTCCAGGAGATAATAGATGCATTAAATCTTGATCTGGATGATTTTTTTGACCATGAAAGCCCCTTGGGAAATTGGCAGAACACCCAATCAAAGAATATTGCCTTTGAGCACCTTCCCAGGGAAATTAAAGAATTTATCGCAGACTCAAACAGTCTGCCTTATTTAAAGGTTGCCCACAATCTATCTGAGATCGGTATCGATACATTCAATAACTTATCAGATTCATTAGCCGAACTGACCAATACATTCCAGGGTCCGGACATAAATTGTGACTGAAATACTACATGAAGCAAAAAGGAATTGTTCGCGCAGCGGTTAAATCTGATATCTCCACAATTAATAAGTTCCTACAGCAGCGGATCACCATCCATCGCCATTTAGATTGGAGGCAGCCAACGGAATGGCTGGGTAGTTCACCCTTCCTTGTTTATCTTTCATCTGATAATTCAATCGAAGCAATTCTTAATTGCGTACCAGAGCCCCAAGATACATATTGGATTCGTCTTTTTGCTTTTAAAAACCTATTCCGTAAGGTTGCTTATTGGGAAACACTCTTCAATGCGGGATTAAAAATAATTACCAACCAATCCAGTAACCCAACTATCGCCTCTCTCGCATATCAGAAATGGATGAAAGATTTACTTGAAATGGAAGGGTGGATAGAAAAACAACGAGTGATCCAATTCAAATGGGATAATAGAAGAAAGACCAAAGTATTCAAGTCTATTAGCGGCTCTTCCGCGATCCGCCAGATGATTCGTACTGATATTAGAGAAGTTGCTTTAATCGATCAGGTTTGCTTCCATCCTTTATGGCAGCAATCGCAAGAAGCTTTAGAACACGCATATGCTCAATCTAAATATTCCACAGTATTTGAAATAGATCAATCAATTTGTGGATTTCAGATCAGTACCTATGATAAAGGAAAAGCACATTTAGCGCGTTTAGCAGTATTGCCTGATTTCCAAAAGCAGCATATTGGTGAACAACTAGTTCTGAATATGCTTAAGTATATGGTTGATCACAGAATAAAAGACATATCCGTAAATACTCAGCAGGATAATTACAATTCTATTGGGTTATATAATAAGCTCCATTTCAAGAAAACAGGCGACTCTTTTCCAATTTATATTCATGGTTAAGAAAAAAGCTGGTATGCACATACCAGCTCATATGGTTATTCATTTATATATTTTCAGGCGCCCCGTCCATTTCCAGCCCATAATGGGCGCCCGCTCCCTTCACGGATCTGCACTTCAATACCCTTCGTTAAATTTCTAAGGTATGATACTTCAAATTTATCAACGGCTTCATAATAACCATTGATAGCTATTGAATCACCAATTCCTGCAGAAAAACCCGCATCTGTGGCAAACCACCAGGCTCTGTTCTCGATAACAATTTCATTACCTTTTTCACTAAGGATCACTAATAGATTCTCATTCACCTGTGTGACAGTTCCAGTAAAGGAAACCATGTCTTTAAAATCCTCATCGGAAGTAGCATGGTCACTTTCTGATCCATTTTTCCCCCCTTGCTGGCCATTCGAACTACTCGTGTGATTTTTCTTTTGCCCCTGGTTGCCTTCCTTTGAGTTTCTCTGGTTGATCGATAGATTTCTTCCTGACTGATTTGCTTGTTTCTCTGTTTCCGTCCTCGCTATAGTTCTGTAAACACCTCCATAAATAAAACCCGTGCTGATGGCTAAAACAACGACACCAAAAATGATTCTCCTAATCATTTTTTACTCCTCAATTTTCTTTCGCTAAAATTACTGTTTTCTTTTTTCCAATCACTCGTCCGGTAACCTTGGTAATCCACTTCCAATGGATATAGAAATGTAGGATTGCTGAGATCAGCATCACAACACCAGACCACGTGTGGATGATATCCCATATGGTTTTTGACAATAAGAAACCATCAACCACTTCAAAACTTCTACCACTTGGTAAGACGAGCAACAAAATCCCTGATATAGACACAACAAAAAAACTCAATGCGGCGACTGCATCCAGAAGGATATTGAATCGAGCATTTCCGTTCAAGTGTTTGATTCCGTTAGATTTCCCGTGAAAAAACCGTTTAAACATTGCAAGGATCCACTTATCATGCACTGCAATATGGATAACCAAGACAATGATCATCCCAATACCCGACCATAAATGAATTGCGTCCCACATTTCTCGACCAAATACAATGATGGTTCCGTAATCAGGATTACGGCCGCCCTGGAAGCCAATCGGAAAATACAGGAAATACACACTAGATAAAAAGATGGCAATTCCGGTTATTGAGAGCATTAAAAAAAGCCACCATCGATTTAAAGTTGCGGTTGAAACTGATATTTTTTTTGTTTTCATAATATTTCTCCATTTAATCTCAATCAATATGAAATATAAAGTAGATATGTGAAGATCATATGAAGACAAAGTGAGGATTTAAAGAAGATTTTGTTCTTGTTATTTCGATCGCTGTTTGCGCTGTTCTAGATTGGTCACTTCCATAAATGCCTGCACCACTACAGGGTCGAAATGGACCCCATTTCCCCTCTTGATTTCTTTCAACGCTTCTTCGTCTGACCATGCTTTGCGATACGGCCTGTCAGATCTCAATGCGTCCCAAACATCAACGATTGCAAAGATCCTTGCGGAAAGAGGAATCTCTTCACCACGCAATCCGCGTGGATAACCGCTGCCATCCCATTTTTCATGATGACAGTGAGGAATATCTATAGCTTTTTCTAAAAAAGGTATTGCTGATAACATACCATATGCAAATTGTGGATGCTTCCGCATAGTCACCCATTCTTTTTTTGTAAGTGGCCCTTCTTTAAACAATATACTATCTGGAACACCCATTTTTCCAATATCGTGCAGTAGAGCGCCCCGTTGCACATGTTTCATCTCATCCTCAGTGATGCCAAGCTTTCTGCTCAATCGCAGTGTGAGGTCCAGCACACGCTGGCTGTGGCCTTCGGTTTCCATATCTCTTAATTCAAGCGTGCGCGCCCACCCTTCGATTGTGGTTTCATACGCAACCGCCAGGTCAAGGTTCGATTTTTCCAGATCCTGGAACATTAGCGCGCTATCCACAGCAATCGCGGTTTCCGAGGTGAGTGTATTCAAGAAATCCATCCAATCCTTGTTAGGATGCAGTTCAGAACGGTGGAAGATTTCCAGAACGCCTTTTACTTTCCCTTTTGTTATTAATGGAACCCCAAAATATGCGATAAATTTTTCATCTTTAATTAAGGGTGATTCTTGCAGAGAAGTCAATTCATCGTTCAGGTTGTTTATATGAATCACTTCACCGGTCTCTGCAGCTCTTCCTGCCATTCCCTGCCCAATATCCAACCTGGTATATCTTAGCGCATCTGTTTTGAATCCCTGCCCGGCAACATACATCAATTCTTCTTTCTCTTCATCCAGTAGGAGCACATCCGCCGCGTCAACATCCAATTCTTCGGTGACCTGTTCTAACAGTAGATATAAAGGAATTTGAAGATCAATATTCGTTGTGATGGCAACATTGATGTTTTGCAGCGCAGATAATCTCTTCAGTTGAAGGTGCAGCCTTTTTTCGGTTTCACGTCTTTGTACAAGCTCTTTTTGCGCTATTGAAAAAAGCTGGGCATTATTAACCGCCACAGCTGTCTGCTGAGAAAGGGTTAATAAGATCTGATTATCTTGATTTGAATATGGTTGTTCAGATAACTTTGGCCCAAGGATGACCAATCCTAGCTGGTCGCCAGTTGCTTTTAAAGGTATGATTAATTCCGCTTCCAGATTATCTATTATTTCTTTTTCTTCCCGCCACATGGACCTGAAGATCTGATGTGTTTCCAGTTCCTGCTTATCAATGATATGATCATATGCATTAACCCGCTCGATGAGTGGATGGTCAGCAGCAATCTTCGTGCGGGGGGGGAGTGTTATCCCAATCTGCGAATTCAATAAGAAGTTTTTTTGATTTTCACTGCGTAAAAATAACGCGGCTTTGGCTATATGCATCGTGTCAGTGATTTCCCGCAGGATCATATCGGAAAGTTGATTTATGTTAATAACAGAGGCAGCTGTTTGGCTGATACGCTGAAGCATCATCACTTCACTGTATCTCTCCCTGAAGAAAATGCGATCGACCCAACTTTGCAGCTTATCGCGGAAAGGCTGAATGATAATCGCCGCTATAATTGAAACGATGAGAGAGATTGTGAACAGCTCTGATCGCGTATCTGCATTAAGAATTTGTAAGGTTATCGTAAGAACTAGGAAATAAGCCGCCCCGATAATAGCAGTCGGAATGGTGTAAAGAATACTTTTTCTTATCACCACATGAATATCCAGCAATTGATGCTTGAGAATGGAATAACTAATAATTAACGCAGCCACCGCGTTTGCCGCGATATCCACTGGATACTTTCCCAAACCCACAAAATTGGATACTACACCAAGAAGGATTACGATGATCGCAATGATAAGAAGCATATTCCTGGTGATATACGTTTCATCGCGTGATCCTCGTGTATTTCTGTAAAGTTGAAATAATCTAAATATAGTTAAAAAATATCCCGGTCCTATCACCAATGCGATAAAGGGGTCCAATTCATAAATTAATTCCCGATTAATAATATAAGCATACGGTACTACCAGATCGGTAAATAAACTTACTGCTACGGCAAAAAATCCATATGTATAAATTAAGATCAACCAGGCTTTTATTGGATTATGAACCACTACCTGTGTAAAATAGAACAGGGTGATCATCGCTGCGCTACCGCCTGCAGTCATCAGCCGAAACCAGAAGGTAGTATTTCCAAAATCGGCCATAACCATGAACGCGCTAAAAGACCAGACAAACATTGAAAGAAGATACAATCGAAATCTGCGCTTTGTATCATTTTGCGGCTTGCTAACAGCCACCAATACATATAACAATATATATAAAACTGTCGCGATACCAGGGATGATCGTATTCAGGTCAAACACCATAAGTCAAAATTTTCATCCAATTTTCATTAATTTTTCTAACTGCTGGTCTTTGGGCTGCATATGCGGTGGTTTTATATGCGCGAGATCCGCTCCGGCATCCCGCTGGCTCTGAATATAATTTCTAAATGCGCCTGACGGCAGCCTAGTGATCGATAAATAATCGTCACCCATTATCTTTTCCAATTCCCCAAATTCTGGATTCACTTTATTTAAAGCCTTTTTGATCTTCTTCTTTAATGTGGCGAGAGAAGATTTTTCTGCTTCATTTAATTCAAGATACAAGTTAAGAATTACTCTTCCATCTACAGCTTCCTTTCTGGCTCCCAATCCACATATTTGATGCCTGATTCCTCTAATGCATACCAGATAGTTTTTTTGGTAAACCTAACCATATTCCTTAAATCCAGGTAATCATCACCGCGAGAGAAGAATCTGAATTGGGGCAGCTTACAGCCAATTTCCGTATCTTCCATTGCGATCACTTCAAAAAAATCACCGATCCTATAGCGCAATAACACACATCCGTGGAAATTTGTCATCACAATTTCATATACACCAGGAGATAATTCATCCATTAAAAGAGTTTTTGGCGTATAGGAGGGATCTTCTTTTGATTTTTGATGTCTTGAATTCAACTAGCAAGTGCAACTTTGAAAGCGTAAGAGAGGTAAGCTG
>CAZBCD010000052.1:0-11613 GCA_964490205.1 uncultured Pelolinea sp.
TGGTGACATTATTACTGGTGAATTTATGGTGACATTATTACTGGTGATTCACATAATATATTATGTTCATTGACAGGCAATAGAAAAAGACATACACTTAATATAAACAGACCGGGGAGCCTGAAAAACAAGGCTGAGAAGAGGATGATCAAGTCCTCGACCCGCAGAACCTGAACCGGATAATGCCGGCGGAGGGAGAAAAAAATAACCGACTCCCTTCAACGGCAGGGGAGTTTTTTTTATGCGCGCAGTTGTTTTTGCAAATGGAGTGATTCGGGAAATTCGTCTGGTATATGAGTTAATCACGGAAAAGGATTTTATCGTTTCCGCAGATGGGGGGTTGCGTTATATTCGATCTCTCAATCTTATACCGAAATTAGTTGTTGGTGATTTAGATTCTGTTAGCCATGATGATATTGAATTTCTAAATGATCATAATGTTGAGATATTAAAATTCCCAGCGGATAAGGATCAAACTGATCTGGAAATTGCTCTAAGGGAATTAGTCAAGAGGGATTATAAGAACATTCTGGTAATAGGTGCATTGGGCGGGAGGATTGACCAAACACTGGCTAATCTGGGATTGATTTCATCTATTTCAAATGATGATATCAGGGTTGAATTCGATGATGGTCGAGAGCATATAATGCTCATTCGGAACCGCCTATTATTAGGCGGAAAAAAGGGTGATATGGTTTCATTAATTCCATTATGTTCACCTGCCAAAGGTATCACAACCAGGGGGTTGAAATATCCTCTAACTAATAAATCATTATTGCCCGATCAGACCCGCGGAATCAGTAATGTAATGGTGGGAGAAATTGCGGAAATCAAGATAACATCAGGAACCGTTCTTTGTATCCATACAAAGAACAAAGGATGTAAAAGAAAGGAGTGAAAATGAATATGAAAAAATATATTCTTATATTGATAATCGGGGTATCAATTATTACGGCTTGCGGTAGAGAGCCAACTTCCCTGGTAGTGATGACGCATGATTCATTTGCTATTAGTGAAGCAACAATCGCTGCTTTTGAGGAGGAAAATGATATAGATGTTATGTTTCTTCCGAGTGGAGATGCGGGAAGTACTCTAAACCGCGCGATCCTTGTGAAAGGTGCGCCCATTGCGGATATATTATTTGGAATTGATAATACGTTTCTATCGCGGGCAATCGATGAAGACCTGTTTGATGCATACATAACTCCGCTTATGAATGAAATTCCTGATGTGTTCAAACTTGATGGTCAAAATCGGGTGGTTCCGATTGACTATGGTGATGTGTGCATAAATTATGATAAACAATTCTTCCGCGAAAATAATCTTGATATTCCATCATCATTAGATGATCTTGCTGATCTGAAGTATGCAAATTTGCTGGTTGTAGAAAACCCGGCAACTTCATCTCCGGGATTGGCGTTCATGTTAGCGACGATCGCGGAATATGGAGAGAATGGTTACTTGGGTTTTTGGGAAGAATTAAAGGAGAATGGGGTAGTGATCGTGAATGATTGGGAAACCGCATATTACACAAACTTTTCGGGTTCTGCTGGACAAGGAGCGCAACCGATGGTTGTTTCATACAGTACAAGTCCTGCGGCGGAAGTAATTTTTGCTGAGGAAGAATTAGATGAATCGCCAACCGCGTCAATAGTTGGTAGGAATATGTGTTTCAGACAAATCGAGTTCGCAGGGATTCTTAAGGGCTCAAAAAATCGGGCATTGGCTGAGAAATTCATTAATTTCATGTTAAGCACTAAATTCCAGGAAGATATCCCACTAAATATGTTCGTTTTCCCTGTCAATCAAAACGCACACATTCCAAAAGTGTTTTTAGATCATATTCAGGTACCCGATCATCCGGCAGTTGTAGATAAAGACGAAATAGCTGAGAATCGTGATGTTTGGATTGAAGCCTGGCGGGAGTTGATACTTCGGTAATGAAGATATTAGAAAATCGGCAGCAGCGGTCTTTTTTCTGGATTTTCCCGATTCTGTTTATCGCTGGATTTTATTTTCTTCCCATGGCAAGTATTCTGGGACATACATTCGCGTCTGGCAGTGGTTCTTTATTGAAAAATCAAATAAATTGGAACATCGCAGGGCGAGTAGTAGGTTTTACATTCTACCAAGCATTCCTGTCCACTTTAATTACTCTGTTAGTTGGCCTTCCTTCCGCATACTTGTTTGGGCGGTTTTCATTCCGGGGAAAAAACTTACTAAGAATCTTATCGACTTTGCCTTTCATCCTGCCGACTGTAGTTGTCGCGGCAGGATTCAATGCGTTAATTGGACCTAAGGGATGGCTAAATCTATTGATAATGGATATCCTGCAAATTTCTACTCCCCCAATTCGCCTACTTAATTCGATGCCAGCGATTCTGATTGCCCATGTTTTTTATAATACTTCAATTGTGATACGAGTTGTGGGAACAGCTTGGGAGCAGTTAGACCAGAAACTTGAGAATGCAGCTCGTATGCTTGGGGCAACCCCAAATAATGTGTTTTGGAAAGTAACTTCTCCACTGCTCCTGCCGTCCATTTTATCTGCTGCTATTCTAGTCTTTCTATTCGATTTTACCAGTTTCGGTGTGATCCTTATGATGGGTGGAGCGGCTTTTACAACGATAGAAGTTGAAATCTACATTCAAACAATGCAATTCTTAAATTTAAAGATGGCAGGAATCCTTTCATTGATCCAGCTAACGTTTTCAATGCTGCTCACATTTCTCTCATTGCATATCAGCGGTGATAGGAATGTTCCAATTATTCCGATGGTTGAAGGAGAAGGATTAAGAAAACCAGATTCTTTTCTTGAGAAGTTGTTCGTATTTATATTAACAGTGATTCTTGTTATTCTTCTTGTATCACCAACAGCTGCTTTACTTTTTAGGTCAATTTTAACTTTCAGCAGGAGTAATTCAATAGGGGAAATGGCCAACTGGGGGCTTACCTTCGAGAATTATCGAGGGCTCTTTTTCAATGACCGCCACTCATTATTTTTTGTCCCCCCAATCACAGCCCTTAGGAATTCCCTTCTTTTTGCTGCAGCTTCTATGATTACCGCATTAATTTTGGGGATTATGATTTCGGTTAGTTCCTCAACAAACGAGCGATCCAATAAGTATTTGGGTTTTTTAGTGATGCTTCCCCTGGGAACCTCTGCGGTAACTTTGGGGTTGGGGTATTTATCTGCATTCTCATCGACACCTAATTCGATTCGGTGGTTTCCTTTACTCATTCCGATGGTACATGCCCTAATCGCGCTGCCTTTTGTAATCCGCATTATCCAGCCTGTAATCCAATCTATTCCGGCGAATTTACATGAGGCTGCTATGACACTGGGTGTACCGGAAAGACAATTGTGGAAACATATTGATCTCCCACTTATAAGAAAATCACTAGCCACTGCGGCGATCTATGCTTTTGCAATTTCTTTGGGAGAATTTGGAGCAACCTCATTTCTCATACGGCCAGAATATCCCACTTTGCCTATCGCCATCTTTCGCTATCTAAATCTCCCGGGAGGAGAGAATTACGGGAAGGCAATGGCAATGGCAGCAATTTTGCTGATTTTCTGTGCTATCGGGTTTTTCATAATAGAGCGTTTGCAAATCAAAGTGAAAGGTGAAAACCAATAAATAAAAGAATGTTAGAACTGAAGTATATTGAAAAAAATTACAATCGACTTCCACTGCTGGAAGATGTATCCTTTTCAGTTGGAAAAGATGAAACAGTGTGCATATTGGGACCATCCGGAGGGGGGAAAAGCACTCTTTTGAGGATAATCGCAGGATTGGAGGAACCAGCTGCAGGGCAGGTGTTTTGGGATGGGATGGAAATTTCCCCAGTCCCACCACATCTGAGGGAATTCGGATTAATGTTTCAGGATTATGCTCTTTTTCCTCACCTAAATGTGTTTGATAATATCGCATTTGGACTTCACATGCATCATTTAGCAGAAGATGAAATCAACAAGCGTGTGGAAGAAGCACTTGAAATTGTAAGCTTGCGCCAGATTGCTGACCGATCAGTAACAGATCTATCGGGTGGAGAAAAACAGCGTGTTGCGTTTGCGCGTGCGTTGGCTCCAAAACCAAATCTGCTTATGCTGGATGAACCGATGGGATCTTTGGATCGCGCACTTCGGGACCAACTGATCAAGGAACTTCACATGCTGATAAGCAAAATGGATATTCCGGTGATATATGTTACTCATGACCAGGAGGAAGCTTTTTCTATAGCCAATCGAATATTGATTCTTAATGAAGGAAGGATCGTACAATCCGGAAGCCCACAATATATTTACACGCATCCGGAAGACCTTTGGGTGGCATCATTTTTCGGTTTAAATAATAGGCTGGAAGGGAAAATCTGTTCGATTGATCCTGTTATTGCCGAAACAGCGATTGGAAAAATCACTTTCTCTTGTGGTAAAGAAATATTTTCTGTCGGCGCTGTTGTTGACTTGGTAATTCTCCCAACTGCAATCAGTGTAAAAGAAAACAATGATTGTATAAATTATTTTAAGGGGCGAATTATTGATAATATTTTCAAAGGGAACAATTTCGTAATAAGGGTCGGTATTCAGGGATCAGCAGAATTTTCTTTCCAAATAATGACACCTTATCCTAAGGGGAAAGAAGTTAGATTTTCTATTAATCCCGATTCTATTCTATGTTTCGGGAGAAAGAAATAAAAAATGCGAATCATAAAAAACGATCATGTGGGAAATTCTGTATGGGAATATGACGGTAAGATAATCGAACAGACAGCGTCTGCTTTTTTACTAGAAGCGAATTTCAACCGATCCGACCTGATGTTCAATGGGATCTTTTTGAGGGAAGGTGACCGTTTTCTTGAATTGTATCCAATTGAGAAATGGTTTAATATTTTCGAGATCCACGATAAGGATAGTGACGAAGTAAAGGGATGGTACTGCAATATTACAAGACCTGCACGATGTGACTCTGAGAAAATATCCTACGATGACCTTGCGCTGGATTTGCTTGTTTATCCAGAAAGGAAGCTGCTGGTCCTGGATGAGGATGAATTCAGATCGCTTTCGCTTGATCCAATAGAAACCTTGAATGCGAAAAAAGGACTGGAGCAATTGAAAGAGATGTTTTCGCGGCCGGAAGCATTCAGAATGCGGAATTACAAGCGGTTTATCTAATCCTGCGGTGATCGTAAGTAGAAATGCCAGATTACCCAGGTGAGGAACAATGCAACAACAATCATTACGAAAATGGGGACAACGATTGATAAAATGGATAGGGTCGTTGAAGTGACATCCTCGGCAACACTCACTGGCACGTTAGCAGTACCGCCAGTTGTTGCGGTTACCGCAGGGCGAATTGCGACTGATTTTGCCGCATGAACTCCTCCAGAGACAAGCAGACCCAAACCAAGCGCAAGGATGGGATTTATATCCGTTACGACATTTGTACTGGCAACAAAAGCAATTGCTCCAGCAGTGGGGCGGATGAATGATTGGATGATAGCATCATTAATGTGATTGATAACTGGAAATTTATCGACCAAAAACTCAATCAGCGACAAGATAACCAATAAACCGATAATCCACCAGCTGGTCAGGGCATCCCATGGGGAATGAAGTGTGATCAGGTCAGTGAAACGGGCCATCAGGGCGATGACCAATAAAGGGATATAAGCATTTAAACCCGCGCTGGCGGAAAGGCCAAACGCTGAAAATATACCCAGTAATGATTCCATAATTCCTCCAGATGATTTTTGTACTCTAAAAGAGTATTCTGTTACGCAGTGCGATCAGTAAAAGAACCTGTGTTATTGCAGTAGCATAACCAGCTAAAATGTAAACTCCCATATCTTTCCAGTTGGTGAATTGATTTTCCTTTTTTAAAAAAATAACCCAGAAAATTGAGTATAACAGGGTGATGATAGATAGCACAGTAAAGATAGTAATATAAGCACCAATCTTGAAGATCACAGCCCCCCCCATAAGAATTATTAAGCTTGAAAGCGCGGACAGTATCCCGTAGCCAATTATCTGAACAACACTTTCCAGGACAGGTGTATTTTTACCCGTTTTCCAGATTGTAAAATTGAAAAGAGTTACAAGAGAGGTGGACATAACTAAACCCATCCCATAGCCAGTGATGAGGCGGCTCAGGTTGCTTGACTGATAGAGAAATGGTTTAGCAAGAAAATCGCTGATCAATGAATTTAAGCCATCACCAGCCCACGATAGAAAAAGGACTGCTAAGAAGACAATGAACTTTGTTCTTGGTAAGGCTATTTTCTTCCCGGAAAGGAATGCATACATTATGCCAATGAATGAACCCATATAAAGTCCCATGCAGCGTGCGCAAACAGGGAATTGAATAGCTCCGACACTGAATGAGTGGGATGAAATCTGGTGGCAAACCGAAGAGCCGATAGAAAAAGCTTTAGCATAGCATCCTGATGGGGAATGCGAAAGGAAATTCCAGGTAAGGATAATTGCTGCGGCTAATAAAATCGCGAGAATGCCAACTCTCTTATTTCGTTTATTTTTTTCTATGATCATTATCAGGATATTATATATTGGGAAACCGATCAATTTACGGTAAAATAAAAATAATTATAAGAATGTTCAATCGCTATCCTTTTGGATGAGGAGGTGATGTCAACAATGTGTAGTAATAAACACAGTGCTGCGGCGTCCCTCTTCGGAATCCGATAAGGGATGCCGCAGCCAAAAAGCAGGGACTGCCGTTAGGCGGTTCTCTGTTTAAGTTAGTTTGAATACCGAAGCTACTTTAAATGTATTTTTCAATAGATTTATGAAACATACGCTGTCCGAACTAATACTGCGGGAAGATGATCAATTGGAAAACTTCTGATATAGTGGAGTAAAAAAGGAAATTGGAGATTAACATGCAAAAAAATCCTGTTGTTTTCTGGGAATTAGCCTGCCATGATATGGAAAAAACTGTTGAGTTCTTTAAAGAAGTCTTTGAATGGAAGATTGAATTCAGTGATCGGTTGGGTTTTTATGTCATTCCAGAAATCAGCCTACCGAATGAGGCTTTAGACGGAGCGGTTTTTACTCTTAAGCGTGCTAAACTGCCTTTCCTGACAGTATTTATACAGGTTGAAGATATTGAAGCGAAAGCAAAATTGATTTTAGAAAAGGGTGGATTTATTGTTGACGAGCCATCTGAGATCCCCAGTGGGTCCAAGATCTGCTTATTTAATGAACCATCTGGAGTCACATTCGCGATGTTAGAGGCATAATCCACACAACAATCAAAATAAGAGGAGCCACAGCGTGAGAACTAATCATATTTTAATCACACTAACCATTTACTTATTGATCCTGTCCTCATGTAATAATACAAACGGTACTCAAATAGTGAATGGGGAAATTGCCAAGGCGAATAGTGAAAATGTCAAAAATTGCGATTCTGAAAGTGTACTTCCAAATAATCTCACCGCAGAGTTTCAATCGGATTTGGAAAAATTACATCAGGCTTCTGTTTATACGATTGATATGGTAATAGTTCTTGATGGGGCTGATATTCGATTGGAGGGATCTGAAGAAGTCGTATACACGAATCAGGAATCTGTTCCGCTTGAAGCCATTTATTTTCGCCTTATTCCGAATGTGGGCGGTGAGTATTTGGCAGTTTCCGATATACAGATAGATGGAAATCCAATTGAACCCTCTTTGGAGTTCGGCAATACCGCCTTACGGTTGGATCTTCTGGAACCTCTTGCTCCTGGAGAAAGCACAATTATAATTATGCGCTTTGATGCAGAGGTACCATCTGAAATGGGTGGTAATTATGGGCTGTACGTGTATTTAGATAATATCCTAGCGCTGGACGCATTCTTCCCGATCATACCTGTTTACAACGATGAGGGATGGAATGTTGAAGAACCGCCGCAGAACGCGGATATGATCTTTACGGATGTGTCTTTCTTCTCTGTTATGGTTGATGCGCCGGAGGAATTTGTCCTGGCGGCAGGTGGAAAAGAAACCGAGAGGGTGGAAAGGTCCGAGCGGCAGATCGTAACTTTTGAAGGCGGTCCGCAGAGGGACTTCTACCTGGCTGCAAGCCCGCGTTTTGTATCTGAAAGCACCTCGGTGGATGGTATTAAGCTGACAAGTTATTTTGTGGAGGAATTCCGCCCGTCAGGTGAGAGAGTGCTCGAAATTGGGGCAAACGCTTTATCGGCATTCAGCCAACGGTTTGGACCTTATCCATACAGCGAGCTGGATATGGTCAGCACGCCAATGATGGCGGGGGGAATGGAGTATTCAAACATTGTGGCAATAGGGATTTATTACTATGATCCCGAGTCAACAATTGGGGATGCTCCCGGATCAGTATTCTTAGAGGCAGCTTCCGCGCATGAAGTGGGACACCAATGGTTCTACTGCCAGGTAATGAGCGACCAGATCGATGAACCCTGGCTGGATGAAAGTCTGGTTCAGTATGTGACATACCTATATTACCTGGATACTTATGGGGAGAAAGCCGCCGAGGCTTTCAAAGAATCGCTGCACCTGCGCTGGGAGCGTGTGGCAAAGGAATTCATTCCAATAGGAATGCCGGCGAAGGATTATTCACCTAAGGAATATGGAGCCATCGTCTACGGTCGGGGAGCGTTATTCTTCGAAGCGCTGGCTGAAGAAATGGGGCGGGAATCCTTCAATAGCTTTTTACGAAAGTATGTGGATACATACCGTTGGGGGATCGCGGAACCGGTTGATCTGAAAGTTCTGGCAGAAAGATCTTGCGGATGTGATCTTTCGCAGGTGTTTGCTGACTGGGGTGTTATCTATTGAACAGCTTGTTTAAGCAGGGACCAGAAGGAATATTCCCCTAATAGTTTTGCATTTAGATGTGATTTATAGATGGTCCATTGATGATTACTTTTCCTAAGGCTCTGATTACATAATAATCTAATAGAAGTTAATTGTTTGGATAGACAGGTGCTGAAGAATCTAAATGCAAAAAAATAGCAAGATTCGGGTGGCAGCAACTGATGGTATTCCTTTAGAATACATATATGCCTGATCAACTGCAAATCCAATCGATAAATTTCGAGCGAATTAAGGACGCGATCGAATTCCTGGAAACCAACTTTAAAGATCAACCTGGTTTAAATGAGATCGCGGCCAGCGTTCATTTAAGCAAGTTTCATTTCCAACGGTTATTTAAAGAGTGGGCGGGCGTAACGCCCTCGCAATTCCTGCATTTTCTAACAATAGAGTATGCCAAGGAACAACTTAGGAGATCCCACAGTGTGTTTGATACCTCACTGCAAGCGGGTTTGAGCAGCGCCGGCCGCCTGCATGACTTATTTATCACATTCGAAGGGGTCACACCGGGAAATTACAGGCAGTTAGGTGAGAATTTAATGATTCGATATGGATTTCATCCAACTCCTTTCGGTGAATGCCTGCTGGCGTCCACTGACAGGGGAATCTGTGCACTGCGTTTCTTATACCCGGTAAAACGAAAGCAACTGCTGAAAGAATTGAAAGCGGAATGGCCGTTGGCTGAACTACTTGAAAAACCGGAGGAGACTGGTGTATATATTCAGAAAATCTTTGCGGGTAATAATAACAATAAAGAAAAAAGATTTCACTTGTATCTAAAAGGGACTAATTTTCAGATACAGGTGTGGCAGGCGCTGCTCGCCCTTCAACCGGGTGATATTGTTGCTTATCAAAATGTTGCTGAGTATTTAACCAGGCCAACCGCGGTGCGAGCAGTTGGAAATGCGATCGTGAACAATCCGGTTGGATATCTGATTCCCTGCCACCGTGTGATAAGAAAAACCGGGCAGGCACACCGCTATCGATGGGGTTCAGCGAGGAAGAAGGCCATCTTAGGATGGGAGGCCAGCCAGGTGCATGTTTAATTTCCCGATTCCTTTTGTTGGGTAACTGAAATCTAGATTTGGCCTTATTAAGGCACGATTATTTTTATGCTTGTTTTCACTGCTGGGAAAATAGGTAATTTGAATCAAGGCATGATAGGATAATAAATACACCATTAAGATAGAAAAATCTCAAGAGGTGGTCAGATGGCTGTTGATCAAAAGAAAAAAGCATTATTGCTGTGGCTGGATGAGAACACGACCCGATTTACCGAAATGGCAGATCAGATATGGGAGAATCCTGAGATCTATTGGGAAGAAGTATTCGCTTCTGGGTTACTGGCAGATTATTTAAAGTCGGAGGGATTTTCAATCACACGCAATCCCGCTGGCATGCAGACAGCGTTCATTGCGGAATGGGGAAATGGCAAACCGATTTTGGCTTTCATCGGCGAGTATGACGCGCTGCCCGGGTTATCGCAGGTCAATCAACCAGCGAAAAAACCAGTGGTTGAGGGGGCCCCTGGACACGGCTGCGGGCACCATATTTTAGGCGTCGCGAGCGCTGCCGCTGCCGCGTCGGTACGAAATTGGCTGGAAGAGAATAATATTTCTGGTACTGTACGCTATTACGGCGCACCTGCTGAGGAAGATGGCGGTGCAAAGGTGTTCATGGCGAGAGAGGGACTATTCGATGATCTGGATGCGGCTCTTACTTATCATCCAGCGATCATCAACATGCCATCGAAGGGATTAACAGTGGCAGTCGTATCTTCCTCTTTCCGCTTCTATGGAAGAGCATCCCACGCGGGCGGCGCTCCTCATTTAGGGCGCTCAGCATTGGACGCGGTGGAATTGATGAATGTGGGCGCTAATTATCTGCGCGAACATGTGCTGGACGGCACGCGCATCCAGTATGTGATTACAGATGGCGGGCAGGCAGCCAATATCGTGCCTGAGAGGGCAGCTGTGCGCTATATCCTGCGTGCGGAGAAACCGGATTATTTACTTGAAGTAGCTGACCGCCTGCGAAACATTGCTAAAGGCGCGGCACTGATGACGGATACTTCCTTTGAAGAGACGATCGAAAGCGGATATGCCAGCATGGTTTCCAATCATACCATCGCGGATCTTATGTACCAGGCGCTAGAAGAGATCGGTCCGATCCAATTTACAAAGAAGGAATTAGCATTCGCTCAGAAGATCAACGACACTTTCCCGGGCACCAACGCTGATTATGTCGAGCGGAGGATCGATCTGCTTGGGCTTGGGAAAGAGGATGCGGATGCACTGCGGGCATACAACGATCAACCGCTGCTGGGGGTGAATTTTCCGGCGATGGATGCGGCGATTGTTTTTAAAGGCGCGACAGATGTGGGTGACCTCAGCCAGGTGGTGCCAACCGGCGCTCTGGACACCACCTGTTTTCCAACCTGCAGTCCGGGTCACTCCTGGGTGAACACTTCCTGCGGGGGCATGTCCATTGGGCACAAAGGATTGATACATGGGGCAAAAGCACTGGCATTAACGGCGGCTGCTTTATACACGGATGAGGAGAGCCTGAAAAAAGCACAGGTGGAATTTGAAGAACAGATGGCAGGGAAGACCTACACGCCGCTCATCTCGGAAGATATGTGTCCGCCACAATAACCATTGATTCCCACGATAGTGGTTTGGCATTAACTGCAATTTATTTAGAATTCAAACTTGAATTCAACTAGTAAGTGCAACTTTGCAAGTGTTAGAGAGGTAAGC
>CAZBCD010000053.1:0-11347 GCA_964490205.1 uncultured Pelolinea sp.
GTGACATTATTACTGGTGAATTTATGGTGACATTATTACTGGTGATTCACAGAAGGAAGCACAGGTATTGATTGAAATGTGGCGAAGGCATTACAACACGATCAGACCGCACAGTGCATTGGGTTATCGTCCCCCAGTGCCCGCTTCAATCCTGATCCAACCTTCTCGAATTCAATGGGTTGGACTATCATAAGAACTGGTACATATTGTGGGGGCAGGTCACAGCCAGTTATCATGTATCCTGAATCGGGAACCGAAATACGTGTTATTAAACTTACAAAAACAATACTGCGTTTAGATAGAATTCTGATATTTCTTGGTCCGGGAAAACTACTGTATTGCAGCGAGCTTGTTTTTGAGCGGGATGTCGCTGGTTATTATGGAATTGGTGTGACCTGTGGGGGAGAGACAACTGCTATTATTATTTGCCTGGATGATGATGAGTTAATTATAAACAGGTCGAATTCTGACGTAATCGCACGCTTGGAAGCCGAAAACTTTCTTATCCATGATCTTGAGTTGAACGAATTTGCGAAAGAGATGGGCGGACCGAACTGCCTGATCATACCTGTTGAGCGCTCACTTTGATTTTCGCATAAAGCTCAGTGCCTTAGATCCAAAGAGCGAAATTTATATGGGGTTTTTTCTAGTAAATGGGTGCAGGCAAGAGTGTACGATGTATCAGCATCTGAGGGGAGAAGTTGCAGTGTCTGCCAGTTGTGTGTTGTTCGCCCGCACCAGGGCAGGATTTTACCAGAATTGATAGGATTGTGCAAGCGTTTCCTGACTTACGGTGTTTTTTATTTTTTATCAAGGGCATAGGCAGCCGCGTGCCGGCCTGCCAGCCAACCAGTCGAGAACGCGGCCTGAAGGTTGAACCCGCCCGTGTCCGCTGCCAGGTCGAGCACTTCGCCCGCGAAGAACAAGCCATCCACAACTTTGGACATCATAGTGCGCGGATCGACTTCTTTCAGCGATACACCGCCCATCGTGACCATGCCGACATTGAGGGGCAGGGAAGCGGTTATTTCAAGGGGAAAGTTTTTCAGCCATGTGAGCATCCGTCGGCGTTCTTGCGCTGTAACCTGATGGCAGGGGCGGTCAAGTGGGATTTTGCTTTGGTCAGCGCAAACCGCGATCATTTTGGAGGGCAGAAGACGCTTGAGCATGGTTCGGACATGCTGCTTACCGCTTTGGTCGAGTTCGCGTAGAAGGCGCGCGTTGAGTTTACTCTCATCGAGAGCGGGTTTGAGGTCTATAGATACGGATACGTGTTTACCGGCGCGCAGTGCGTCAACGATCTCTCCACTGTGGGTAAGGACGACCGGACCGGAGATGCCGAAGTGGGTGAAAAGCATTTCACCAAAGGCATCAATTACCTTTTTCTGGTCGAAAAATACGCTGAAACGGATGTTGCGCAGTGATAGCCCCTGCAGGCGTTGTGCGGTTATCCCAGCGGTCTTGAGGGGGACAAGCGCCGGGCGGAGGGGAACAAGCGTGTGCCCAACTGCCCGCGCCATATGGTAGCCATCGCCGGTTGAGCCGGTGCCGGTAAAAGTAGCGCCGCCAGTGCAGAGGATGACTGCTTTTGTGGGAATGATTTGCTTATCACGGGTCTTTATCGCATTGATATGTCCATTCCCCACCACCAGACGGTCAACCGGTGAGTGCAGTGTGACGTGCACGCCTGCGTCACGTGTCCATTGTGATAGCTGCTGTGTGACGAATTGTGCGTCACCATTGGAAGGGTAGATTCGGCCGCCACGTTCGGTTTCCGTGCTGACACCGATGGTCTCGAAGAATTCCAGCAGATCATCCCGGAAGAACCGTCCGAATGCCTGGTGCAGGAAGCGTCCGTTAGGGCCGAAATGATCAATAAACGTAGGAAGATCAGCGGTGTTGGTCAGGTTGCAGCGCCTTTTACCTGTGATGGACAGCTTTTTACCTGGTACGTCCGTCTTTTCTAACAATACTACCCTCGCGCTGGCCAGCGCTGCTTGACCAGCAGCTATCATGCCGGCTGGCCCAGCGCCGATCACTACGATATCATAGGTTTGATTTTCGGTCATATTCGTAGTTAACTATAATCGAGAATAAAAGGGAATCCGGCATCTTGCCAACATGAGAATGAAAGATTCTTTCGATCACAACCCCGGCATGATTTGTTGGTCCTCTTTGGAAATAATACTTGTATCAGAAGAGTAAAAATGATATTATTATTCTACTCTTTGTAAAAGACCTTGTTGATTGATCCAAAGGAGGATAGTTATGGACCATCATCGAGATCTTTTATTTTTTCAGGATCGATATTATCAAAATGAGCCAACGATGAACAAAAAGGGGCTCTGGTATAATCGCATCCATGTTCCCAATCGTCGCTTTGGATATTGAAACAACCGGTCTAGACTTCCATCGCGACGCGATCATTGAGATAGGCGCGGTTAAATACGACAGGGGTGAGATTGTGGGGAAGTGGCAATCTCTCATCAACCCTCAACGAACAATTCCCGGAATGATCACTCAGCTAACTGGTATTAACAACCAGATGGTAGCATCCGCCCCGCCAATCACAGCTGCTATCCAGGACTTCGCGGATTTTGTTGGAGATTTTCCGGTAATTGGCCATAATATTTCCTTTGACCTGGCTTTTTTAGAATTGCACCATAATTTTGACAGAAATCCAGTCAACGACACGTTTGAGATAGCATCTGTCATTCTGCCTTCTGCCCCAAGATACAGTTTGGCGGCTTTAGTTGATGTATTAGACATTGAAAACCTGTCCCCGCACCGTGCCCAGGAAGATGCGGACGCGACGCTGCAAGTGTTTCTGCGCTTGTTGGAAAAGGCACGTACTCTCCCTGTGTATCTGATCGCTGAGATTGTGCAGTCCTCAAAGAATATTGCCTGGAATGGGCACTGGTTTTTCACGCAGTTACTGCGGGAACAATCGCAAGCTCCCATTCAAGCGCGTCCTGCAAAGCAGAAAGAATACGGCGTGCTTTTTACCGACCCTTCCGAGATCCTCGCGCCACCGCTGAAAGCAAATGATGAAATTCAAACGCTGGATGTGGAAGAAATCACAGAGATACTGAGCCCGGGCGGCGTATTTTCACAGTATTTGGATGAGTTTGAATCACGAAATGAGCAAATCGAGATGCTGCAGGCAGTTACAAATGCGATCTCAGGAAGCCAGCATCTGATGGTGGAAGCCGGTACAGGTATTGGCAAATCATACGCATACTTAGTACCTGCAGCATTGTGGTCAACAATGAACAACTCTCGGGTGGTGGTTTCAACGAATACGATTAATTTGCAGGATCAGTTGATGGAAAAGGATATACCTGATGTCAAGAAAGCATTAGGCATTGATCTGCGGGCGGCTGTCTTGAAAGGGCGCTCTAATTATCTATGTCCGAGGAGACTTCAGGCGCTGCGCCACCGCAAACCGCGGGACGTGAACGAACTGCGGTTGTTGGCTAAAGTTCTTGTATGGCTGGAATCTGGCGGAAGTGGGAATTTAAATGAACTCACCCTGACCGGCCCTGCTGAAAAAGAGGCATGGGTGCGGATATCCGCGCAGGATGAATCCTGCAATATGGAGGTTTGCCTTGGCAGGATGGGTGGCGGCTGCCCATATTTCCGCGCCCGGCAGGCAGCGCTTAGCGCGCATATTATTATTGTGAACCATGCCTTACTGCTCTCGGATGTGATTGCGAATAATAGGGTTCTGCCGGAATACAAATACTTGGTAGTGGATGAAGCGCACCATTTGGAAGACGCGTCCACAAACGCTCTCAGCTACCGCGTTACCCGCAGAGAGATCGAACGGTTATTCTCTGAACTGGGTGGAATCAACAGCGGTGCTTTGGGAAGAACACTCGAGATTACGGGGAAACATCTTAAACCATCTGACCATGCAGGCGCGGAAAAAATGGTTGGAAAAGCTGCTGATCTTGCCTTCCGTGCTGAAAATATGTTCCGTACTTTCTTTACACAGGTGGATGCCTTCCTGGATGATGAACGGGATGGTAAACCTGTTGGAGAGTATGGGCAGAAGGTTCGAGTAGTCCCATCTACGCATACCAAACCAATCTGGTCCGAGGTTGAGATAGCTTGGGATGCAGCGGCGCAGCCCGTAGACAGTTTGCAGAAAATGTTGAATCAACTCCACCATGACATGGCGGATGAGATCCAGATGAATGATGAAGAGATTGAGGTGCTGCTCGGTGATCTGGCGAGCATCGCACGGCGTTTGCAGGAAGTACACCGCTTCATTAACGCGATGGTGTTCGACCTTGACCCGGGTTACATCTACTGGATAGAGGTTGATTTTCGATTCCAGAAACTTACTCTGAACTTCGCCCCGCTGCATATTGGGACGCTGATGGAAAAACATATATGGCACCCAAAAGAAAGCGTAGTGATCACATCCGCAACATTAACTGCGAACGAGCAGTTTGATTACATCCGCTCCCGTTTGAACGCGGATGAAGCTGACGAATTAGTGATGGGATCGCCTTTTGATTATGAGAATTCTGCGCTGCTTTTCCTGCCGACAGATATGCCGGAACCGGCTGATTTCCGTGCCTACCAGCAGTATTTATCGCGCGCAATTTCAAGAACGGCAAAAGCAACCGGCGGCCGTATGCTGGTTTTATTCACGTCATATAAACAACTGCGATCCACTTCTCAAGTGATCACACCGCTGTTGGCGAAGGATCATATTCAAGTATTTGAACAGGGTG
This sequence comes from uncultured Pelolinea sp., assembly GCA_964490205.1. Taxonomy (GTDB): domain Bacteria; phylum Chloroflexota; class Anaerolineae; order Anaerolineales; family Anaerolineaceae; genus Pelolinea. Next base: position 4,746 of record CAZBCD010000053.1, read on the forward strand.
GGGGCGCATCTGCTTCTTCTCTGCTTAATTCCTTTAAAAATACGGAACGGGCTGTGCTGTTAGGTACTCGCTCTTTCTGGGAAGGTGTGGACGTGCCGGGAGAGGCATTATCTGTTTTAGTGATCACTAAACTTCCGTTTGATGTACCCAGCGACCCGATTATTGCCGCACGGTCAGAAACATTTGAGAACCCTTTTGGCGAATATACACTGCCGGAGGCGATCCTCCGATTTAGGCAGGGGTTCGGCCGGCTGATCCGTACCCAATCAGATCGGGGTGTAGTGGCTGTGCTGGATCGGCGGCTGCGGTCAAAACAGTATGGGCCTCAGTTCCTGCATTCATTGCCGCATTGCCACCTGGCGGAGACGACGATTGAGGAGCTTCCGGAAGAAGCTACGCGGTGGTTAAATATATAATATTTCCTTTATCAACCAGACAAGAAAAATGATGGTTCGATATTTCGTATTAAAAAAATCCGCAAGTTAATCCTTACTCAAATAATTTCTAATCAAGTTTATTCCAAAATAGTCACTTTCAGTTCCATTGGCGCTACTTGTTTGAGCATAGCCTGCGCAGGGCAGTATTTATTTGCGGATAATTCAACAGCCCTTTCAACAGCCTCACGGGAAATATCTTTTCCGCTGATCACATATTCAATCGCCAGATGGGTAAAAACTTTCGGGTGTTTATCGCTGCGTTCAGCGTGAACCTTCACCTCAAAACTGTTTACTTCCTGCCGTTTTTTGCGCAGTATAGAGATCACATCCATGGCGGTGCAGCCAGCTAAACCGATCGTGATTAATTCTAAAGGGCGGAACCCATCATCATTTCCCCCCACAACAGGGCTGGTCCCCAGGGATACTTTAAACCCCGAATCAGATGTGCCCTCAAAACTCATGCGTTCTTTCCAAATCACTTTTGCGTCCATACTACTCCTTCTCAATGCCCCAATCCAGGGGTGATTTTTTTATTATCAGGTAAATCCAACGGATGCTTCATAACCACATGCAGGGCGGACCAAATTTAGCTTGCCGTCATATTCCAGATTAGCTGCTCCACAAAGCGGACAAATTGCACTAAATTCCGAACAACTGCTGACGCCTTCCTCATTATTTAGTTCGGCATGCTTCTGGTTGTTAGCATTGATAATCTCATCCCAGATGCCCATCATTCTCTCAAGCAAGCGGCCAGTTAGGCAGCGCATCAATATCAAGCTTATCCTTGAATCCATTAATGAAGCGGAAATATCCGGCAGCCCCGATCATCGCGGCATTGTCTGTACAGAGTTTTAGGGGAGGGATATGCACTTGATATTGTTTTTGGTTGGCCATTGCCTTGCGTAATTCGCGATTCGCTGATACTCCCCCGGAAACAACAATGTGCTGTGCGCCGAACCGTTCAGCGGCCGCGAAGGTTTTTTCTACAAGGACGTCCACCACAGCTGCTTGAAAACTGGCGGCGACATCATTAACAGGGATAACTATTCCTTCAGATTGCAGTTTCTTTACCTCTCGCAGGACAGCGGTTTTCAATCCGCTGAATGAGAAATTCCAACTATTCCCCAACCGCGCACGGGGAAACTGAAAAGCTGTCACGCTGCCGCGCACGGCAGCTTTTTGGATAGATGGCCCCCCGGGATAAGGCAGGTCTAATAATCGGGCGACCTTGTCAAACGCCTCGCCCGCAGCATCATCTAAAGTGCTGCCGAGGTGCTCATAGGTGAGATGGTCTTTCATCAGGATCAATGATGTGTGACCGCCGGATACGATCAGAGCGACCAGTGGAAAATCTGGCGTGATTTGATCCTTATCATCATCCACATTTATCCAGGTGGAATAAAGGTGTCCTTCCAGGTGATTAATACCGATTAATGGAAGCCCGCTGCCCAGAGAGAGCGCTTTTGCCATGTTCATACCCACTACAAGAGATCCGGCGAGTCCCGGACCGCGGGTTACGGCGATCACATCGAGTTCATCTAATCCCAAATGTGCCTGCTGCATGGCTTTGTCAACAACAGGATAGATCGCAAGGATGTGTTCGCGGGATGCCATCTCTGGAAATACGCCGCCATACTGTGCGTGCAGCTCAATCTGGGAGGCGACCACATTGGATAGGATGCGTGTGCCGTTTACCAAAACAGCCGCGGCAGTTTCATCGCAGGAGGACTCAATCGCAAGGACACGTGTTTTCTTTCTTACTGAACTTTTAGGATTCATGGTGATTATTTAATGGAATGATAAGATCATAAGGATAATCTGCCAGTATTTCAAATTGCCCATTCTCATTAAGATATATTGTATCTTCTATGCGGACCCCCATACCTTTCTCAGGGTAATAAAGACCTGGTTCGATAGTGAATACTACACCCGGTATGAGAAGGTCATCAGGAGCTGCCGTGTTACCACTGAATGGCTTCTCATGGATACTCAATCCCAATCCATGCCCGACGCTGTGCGTGAATCCTTCTGTGATATTGCTTTTTTCAGAAACTGTTTCATGCCCATATTCTGCGAATAATTGGCAGGTTCTTTCTTGAAATACTTTGAAGGGTTGACCGGCCTGAAGTTCATCAATTATACGGTGGTGGACGTCCAACACCTGCTGATGAAGAAGACCTACCTCATCTGAAGCATGACCCAGGCACCAGGTACGCGTGAAATCATAAAAATATCCGCCACCGGCTTCACAGGGAAAGATATCGAAAACAATCGGTTTCCCCAGCGCAACCACATCATCAGGATTACCGCTGCTGTGTGGAATACTGCCGTCCCTGCCGATGGCGAAAATTGTATCTTCCGGATTGTCCGCGCCTAATTCAGCCAGCCACAATCGGATACGGCTTTTTATATCTTTTATGGTGATCGGACTTCCATCCGTGAAAACAAGATGTCCGTTGGCGATGTTCTGCTCTTGTAGGAATCTGCGTACGCGATCTACCACTTCAGTTGTGATCTTACCCATTTTCCGAATGTGTTCAACCTCCTGAGAGCTTTTAGTCATGCGCGTTTGCGCGATCAAACTGTCTTGAAGGAAACTGACAAATTCAATATCTGGGAGGATTAGCTTTAATTGCTCAATCAATGTGTAACCGTAACTCAAGTCAATCATACCTGAAATCGCAACCCGACCGCTGGCTAAACCCATTTCTCCCATCGCTTCTTTCATTCTGGCAGCGATGCTCGCGGAAAGATCAGCTTTGTTTTTCTGAAGGTATTCTTTCAGCGGTTTGTCGGAAAAATAGGGATGGGTTTCAAACCCGGACCTGGCTGCTTCCTCACGTTCTATATTCGCAAGATGGTAGAGAAGGGGGTCTCTTCCACGGATTTTAAAAAGATCAGCCTGGCTGACATGCTGGATACCGGTGAAATAGACCATATCAGGGTTGTTTTGCAGTCCGCCGGTGATCCACAACGCGTCGATGTTTTGCTTTTCCATCAAACAGTCAATGTCATTCCTCATTGATCATATCTCCCGGGTAGGAAAATCATTATTCTTGATTTTGCAAAATATTATTAAGACCAAGCAAGAATGCATCTTCTTGGCTTGGAAAGACAGTGCGGGGATCGAACAGGGTTTGATCATTCTCAACTCTGGCGACAATTGGAAAGGGTAAAGTCCGAAGGCGGGTGAGAAATTTATTCGCTTTCGGAATGTCCAGCGCTAATAAATATGTGGGGAGGGTTTCACCGGGAAGGCTGCCGCCTCCGATCATCGAAAATCCTTTAATCACATTTCCCTGACCAATTGATTTTTTCCAGCCTTGAACTCTCTGGCGGATTGTGTCCACATCCAGCGCAATCATTTTCCAGATCGGTATTTTGTCTTCCGCTTCCCCTTTAAGATAATGGATAAGCGTGGCGGAGATGCCTGAAAGGCATATTTTGTCTGCACGAACAGCACGTGCCAGCGGATGGCGTTTGATCTTTTTCATGAGTTCTGATGTGCCGATAATAATGCCTGCCTGCGGCCCTCCCAGTAGTTTGTCACCTGAGAAACAGATGATATCTACACCTGCTGACATTGCTTCAAATACAGTGGGTTCATGTGCTAGCCCATAAGGACTGGTATCCATCAATGCACCTGAACCGAGATCGTAAACAAACGGTATAGAATGGTTATGAGCTGCTGCTATCACTTCCTCAAGCTTAGGTTCGGTTGTAAAGCCAATGATCTTAAAATTTGAGTGGTGGGCATTGAGGACCAATGAAGCCCCTTCCTCGAGTGCTTGAATATAATCAGACAAGTGGATGCGGTTAGTTGTTCCAATGGGAATTAACTTTGCGCCTGATTGCCGCATCACATCTGGAACACGAAACCCTCCGCCAATCTCAACAAGCTGCGAGTTCGGTATTATCACTTTTTTACGTTTTGCCAGCGCAGTGAGAACAAGGAGGACCGCTGCCGCATTATTGTTCACGACCAGAGCGCTTTCTGCACCGGTTAAGTTTTTCAGAATCTCTTCCGCATGGATAGATCTTTTTCCGCGTTTTCCTTTCTGGAGATCAAATTCGAGATTGTTGTAACTGGCTGAAACCCCCTGCATTGCTTTAATGGTGTCATCACTTAATGGCGCGCGGCCTAAATTGGTATGCAGGATGATCCCGCTGGCATTGATCACTGGATATAGAGATGGCTCCACCCATTCCCTTGCGAATTTGTTTGCCTCCTTGATGATCACGTCAACAGCTGGTAAAGAAAAGCCGGAAAGCATTTTTTCGCGTACTTGATCGAGGGATTGTCGAATGGCTTTGACAGCCAATTCCCTCCCTGCAGTGTTGATCAGGATATCTGCGGAAGGTGATTGCAGGATGGTATCAACCGATGGGATAGCGCTGAGATCAACTTTCGACATTTTCATCCGCATTAAAAGTCGCTTTTTCTGCCATTCTGAGGAGCATTTCTAAGAGTACGAAACCGATAGCAATGACCAAAATGATCAAGTTCGTTAGTATTCGCCCTAACTGCAGCCAGGCGATCAGAGCAAGGAAAACACCGGATAAGATTGCCTCTCGGATAAGCACTTTTCCCGGTACAAACTGTTTAGCAAATCGGCGCTGGATAAGGTAGCTGAAAGGCAGTGCGATACCTGCTCCAATTATCGAAAGAAAGAAAAAGAACATCCAGCGCGGCCCTAACTTGGGTTCAAAAAATATGAAAATAAACACCAATCCTCCTCCACCAAGGATAGTTAAGAAAATGCTGGAGGTTAGAATTTTTCCAAATGGAGGTAGATAGGATTTTCGCATCATGTTTCACTGATTATAACGCAAGCAATTAAAGAAGGTTCTCCACCTGCGCTATTCCCAAACCTATTTATGAAGGGAAATACCTTTCTCTGCATTACAAGTATAATTTCTTGTCTAATCCAGCATACGGAGTGATGTTTGATCAAGAGACTTAAATTACAATATTTCGCTTTTCCTAAGCCGTTCAGAATCCTTGTCGCTTCAACATTTATCGACCGCCTTGGTGGGGCATTAATCTTTCCTTTTCTATCCTTGTATGTAGCGCAAAAATTCGATGTGGGTATGACAGAGGTTGGCCTGATCTTTGGCTTGTGGTCAATCAGCAGCCTAGTTGGAAGTATGATCGGGGGCGCGCTAGCGGATAAATTGGGTCGAAAAGTGATCATCATTTTTAGGCTTATTTTCAGTGCGGTAACCGGCATACTGATGGGATTAGCGACTGATATATCGGCGTTTTATGTATCGGCCCTGGTATCCGGGATATTCTCTCATATCGGGTATCCTGCCCAGCAGGCAATGGTTGCGGACCTATTAGAAGGTAAACAAAGAGCAGAGGGATTTGGCATTTTACGAGTGATCGCGAACCTGGCGGTTACATTCGGCCCGGCGATCGGCGGAGTGTTGGCTGGTGTTTCATACCTGCTCTTATTCATTATTGATGCGATTACAAGCTTGATTACCGCACTGATCGTCTTTTGGGCGATCCCGGAGACAAAACCGGATGGTATCGAAGGTGCTCAAACAGGTTCAGTCATAGAAACAATTGCGGGGTATAAAGTGGTCATAAAAGATAAATTGTTCATGGCTTTCATCTTCGCGACTATGATAATGCTTACGGTGTATACGCAGATGTACAGCACTCTGCCAGTATTCCTCAATCGCGTGCATAATGTTCCCGCACAGGGTTTTGGCTATATGATGAGCATGAACGCCGGGATGGTTGTCCTATTTCAATTCTGGATAATCAAGCATATTAAGAAATATCCGCCGATGTGGTTGATGGTAGTTGCTTCCATCCTTTATGGGGTCGGGTATATCCTGTATGGATTTGTGAGTGCCCCCTTCATGTTCTTTGTGGGTATGGCTGTCATAACTATCGGAGAAATGATCCATATTCCAGTCGCACAAGCGTTAACCGCGCATTTTGCACCTGAAGACATGCGTGGGCGTTATATGGCGGCCTATGGCTTGGGCTGGGCGATACCCAACAGCGCCGCGCCGTTTTTAGCCGGTTTGGTAATGGATAATTACGATGCATATTTAGTGTGGTATATTGCCGGAATCTTAGCAATCATTGCAATAATTTGTTTTGGATTGCTTCAGTATAAAGTGAAGGACAGATTTGATGCAGCTATG
>CAZBCD010000054.1:0-11245 GCA_964490205.1 uncultured Pelolinea sp.
TCCTGTGGTATTCTTAAATAATCACGGTTGCACTTGAGACTTGAATCCAGCTCCTCTTATACTCTCTTAGGATTCATTTAATAATTTTTCCGCAATTGCTTACCGCACATCCACCTGTATCGCCCGCACAGCTACACGCCAACGGTAGGAATCACTATCCTGCTCATATCTCTTGCAGGTGATCAGCGTCAGCCAGGGGAAATCCTCAATCCGGTACATAGGCGGCCAGGCAGGTATGCATACCAGAATGAATATGATAACATCCGCAGGATGCCGGGATAAGTAGTGTTTCAAACCTGCCCAACCGTCGCTGCCAGTCACCCCCCTCAACAATTCCCTCGCCGTCAACCATCGTTAAGCAGTGAAAGGAATTAGTTCTGGTATCACACTGTACAGGAAGTTCGTTATCCGCAATAACACGCAGCGCGAAAAACTCACACGCGATCAATGGGTCTCCTTCGGGGCGAGCCATTTCCAGAGAAACCAGCTCCCCACTTGCTTTTGGGTCCAGCACGTCTGCCGCCTGCTCGAGGTGCAGTTTTCTATCGGATTTCATCGGGCGGTCCCAGTCATACACTCGATAAGTGATATCAGAGGTTTGCTGTACTTCATACATCAGTAATCCAGGGCCCGCTGCGTGGATCGTGCCGGGTAAGATCAGGATCGCGTCTCCAGTTTTTACGTGTTTTCTTTCAATTATTTCCAGCAGTCCGCTGGTCCCCACCGCCTTGGTAACCACATCCCTCGTAGTGCCCTGTCTAAATCCGCTAATCAGCTGCGCGTCACTATCTGCTTCCACGATATACCATGTTTCCATTTTTCCAAAATTCCCTGGACCCTCCCAGAATTCCGCCTGCGCATTATTCGGATGCACCTGCAGGGAAAGCCAATTTGCGCAGTCCAATATTTTAATTAACAGCGGGAATCTTTTTCCTGTCTTTTCCACGACAGTCCTACCTAAAAGAGCTTCCCCCTCCTGAGCGGCCCCCTCAGATAGAGGCAACCCTTTTAACGGACCCTCCATGATCGTATTGTCTTTATAAACAAGCCAGGCTTCCGCAGTTTTCCCCACATCCGGCCGGATATGGTTACCGCCCCATACATATGCCCGGTATTCAGGCTCTAATTTAAACGGCTGCAGTGTCAATTCTCTGGTATCCTATTCTCTTCGAGCATGAATTTATATCCTTACAACTGGTTGGGATGTTCCAGCAATTGCTTGATCCTGTTGACAAAATTGGCAGCCAGCACCCCATCACCAACACGATGGTCCAGTGACAGCGTGATCTCCATCATTTCACGCACAATCACATTTTTATCTCCATCTACTCGGGGCATCTTTCTAATGCTGGAAACCGCTAGAATAGCCGATTCGGGGGGATTAATGATTGCTGTGAAATGATTCACTTCATACATCCCCAAATTCGAGATTGTAAAGCGGGATGGCTGGGTAGATAGCTGTTTTCCCGATCGAGCAGCTTCTGCCAGTTCTTTTGTCCGTTTTGAAATTTCTATCAGACTGAGTGCCGCGGCATCCTCCAACACAGGCATAAGCAGTCCCTGTTCGGTTGCTGCCGCGATTCCGATATGGATATCATCCCACTGCATGATCGTATCTTCATCTATATAAGACGCATTGACTCGAGGAAATTCTTTCAACACCGCTGCAGATGCTTTAACGACCAGATCATTAAATGATAGCTTCACGTTTGATTGCTTTTGATTAAATTTCTGTCTGAAAGCAGTCGCTTCTGTCATATCCACAGATACAGTCACAAAGATATGCGGTGCCTGCTGCCAGGATTGCCGAAGTCGACGGGCAGTTGTTTTCTGGATCTTCCCAACTTTTATCGCTTTACCATGGTTAGTCTGTGCCGGCTGTGCGGAACACGCAGATTCCTCTCTGCGCATCACGCGCTGCACATCCTCCGTGGTAATCTTTCCGTCCGCGTGTGAGCTTACCAGATCATCAAGGTTGATCCCATGATCGCGCGCAATTTTTCGCGCTTTTGGGGAGATGATCACTTTCCCTGCGGGTCCAGAGGATCGTTCCTTTACGTGTGCAGTTCGCTTTGTGAGGGTTGGCTTCCCTTCTTGCATGCTGCTCTCATCAAGAGCAATCTGCTCTCCCTTATCTCCTACATAGCCGATCGCGGTCAAAATTTCTGCTTCTTCCCCATCCGCTTTTATAATCTTAAGCAAGAATCCATCCCGCGGTGCGTTTACTTCAAAAACCGCTTTTTCGGTCTCCACTTCGCAGATCAATTCCCCTTTCTGTACCGCATCACCTTCCTTTTTTAACCACCGGACAACCGTGCCGAACTTCAGGTCCTGCCCACCCTGGGGCATGATGATCTTTTCTGCCATATATTTACCTCGTCTTCATTGTGATTAAATTAACTGGCAATCACTTCCCGTACACCCGCGGCGATTTCTTCAACCGAAGGGACGCATAATTTTTCCAGGTTGACATTGAACGGAATGGTTGTATTCTTACCAGCGATGCGTTTAACAGGTGCCTCCAGATCATAAAAAGCCTCTTCAACCACATTGGAAACGATATCGCCGCCAACCCCGCCCCGCCGAACTGCTTCATGCACCACCACCAGACGGCCGGTCTTCCGCACCGATTGCAGGACGCAGTCCATATCCATCGGCACCAGTGTCCGCAGGTCAATCACTTCCACATCAATACCCTCCTGTGCCAGCAGCTCCGCGGCTTTTAATGATTCCAGCATCATATAAGAATAGGTGACCAAGGTAACATCTTTTCCACTCCGCTTTATGTCTGCTTTGCCGATCGGGATCAGGTATTCCTTCTCCGAGATATCTCCTTCAGTCAGATATAGTTGTTTATGTTCAATAAAGATGACTGGTTCATCACTGCGGATGCTTGCTTTCAATAGCCCTTTGGCGTCATAGGGTGTCGCGGGCATGACCACCTGCAAGCCCGGGACATGGTAGAAGATCGCCTCTAAGCTCTGCGAATGCTGCCCAGCCAGCCCATTGCCAACTCCGCCCTGCGTGCGCAGAACAAACGGTACGATCCCTTGCCTGCCGGTCATGAAATTAAATTTTGCCACCTGGTTAGCCACCTGATCCATTACTAAATAAGCAAAATCAACGAACAGGAGCTCCACCACAGGGCGGGTGCCCGCGATCGCTGCACCGCCTGCCATCCCCACAAATGACGCTTCAGAGATTGGTGTATCGATTACTCTTTCTTCTCCAAATTGAGCCAGCAGTTTATCTGTTACTTTATACGAACCGCCCTTTTCCCCGATCCCTTCCCCCATCAGGAACACCAAAGGATCGCGTTCCATCTCCTCTCGCAGAGCTGCGTTCAATGCTTCTCGATATTTCATGAGTGCCACTAGATCATTCTCCTTGTTGGTTCATGCACCAGATAAGTTTAGAAAACCGGTATTTCAGCCAGGAATTCTTCAGCTGAAGGTTCTGGGCTCTCTTTCGCGAATTGGACCGCTGATTCCAGCTTTTCTTCCACACGCCGGTCAATTTCTGTGATCTCAGATTCTTTCATACCCGCGGAAGCCAGATTATTTCTCAGGATATCTACCGGGTCTTTCGCTTTCCAGTACGCCATCGTCTCCTGCGGCATATACGCGCCGGGATCATTGACGTGGTGCCCGCTGTGGCGGTAAGTCTTATACTCCATCAGCGTAGGACCTTCACCTTTCCGCGCGCGGGTGATCGGTTCCTTTACAGCTTTATAAATTTGGACCGCGTCATTTCCATCCATCGTTATCCCCGGGATTCCATACCCTGCAGCCAGTATGGATAAGTCTTCCACAAGATTAACGTCTTCAACAGGCGTGGAAGCTGCATACTGGTTGTTTTCGAGAATATAAATGACCGGCAGATGATAGATTCCCGCCAGGTTGAGCGATTCATGGAACACACCATTGTTCACCGCGCCGTCGCTGAAAAAACTTAAAACGACCTGGCTGGTTCCCCTTTGTTTAATAGCCATCCCTGCGCCAGTAGCGATTGGAATCCCTCCGCCCACAATGCCGTTCGCACCCAGGTTAAACTGTTTCAGGTTCGCGACATGCATCGAACCGCCGCGCCCCCGGCAGTAGCCTGTGCTTTTCCCAAACAATTCCGCCATCATCAATCCTAGATCATGTCCCTTGGCAATTGCATGCCCATGCCCACGGTGGGTGCTTACAATATAATCATCTTGTTTCAGGGCGCTGATTGTACCAACCGCGATCGCTTCCTCTCCCGTGTACGGGTGCAGATAACCGTAAATATTCCCAACGCGGTACTGCTCCCCCGCTGACTGTTCAAAACGTCGGATTGTGAGCGCTTTTTCGTATAACCCTTTTAATAATGCTGCTTCCATAAAATGGCACCTTTTCATTTATTAATAATTCCAACATCTCGCTTCACGAAGAGAAATGATCAACCAATTGCCTGGCCGTCAGAACCCCATCAAAATTCAGTCCTTCACCGCCCGATTTCAATGTACCTATTTCACCACCCGAATCACCCAGGCAGGTTACGACCATATCAGCCAAACTCAGATCTTCCTTCTCAGTATAGAAGTTGGTTGTTGCGACAATCCTGATCCCAGCTGCATGTGCCGCGGCAACCCCATTCTTTGAATCTTCGATCACGAGGCATTCTTCTGGTCTTAGCCCTGTTTTCTCCAAAGCCATAAGGTAGATTTCAGGATTCGGCTTTTTCACTTTGACCACATCGCCTGCCAAAATAAAATCAAAATTGATCTCCGTCAGAATCTTGGTGGCAACTGCTTGCGCAGCGCGCTGGTTAGAAGTCGTTGTGACTGCCATCACCAATCCCATCTCGTTGATCTCCCGCATGATGCGGCGGATGCCCGGGCGTGGGGGAAGTTTATTTGATTCAAGTAATTTTATAAAGGTATCTGTTTTATATTGGTGCAGTTTCTTGATGAATTCATCCTCTTCTTCAGGATTAATTTCCACACCAAATCCTTTTGTGTGGTGGTAATGGCGCATGCGTTCCTTTCCTCCGCCCACCTGCAACAAGCCGTGATATTCTTCCACGCTCCAATCCGCGTCCAGCCCAAACGCTTTAAATGTCTCATTGAAGGCGACCCGGTGGCCGTCCTTTTCCGTGTCAATAATCACACCATCTTGATCAAAGAAAAATGCCTTGATTTTAGACATGACCTACTCTCCTTTTTCTGGTAACATACATTACTAATTAACAGGCTCGCGCAGTCGGTTTACTCTGCTTTTCCCGCACTTCCAAACTTGTGAATCCACGCCTTGACCTTATTCTTAATCGCATCTTTGACATGCACGTCCAACTTCCCCGGGTTATATTCTTCACGTGCTGCTGATATATATTCATACATCGCATCAATCCATGTGCGCTTTAAATCAGTGGACACATTGAATTTCGCTCCGCCCAACGCGACCAACCACGTGACATAATCCTCAGGCAGTCCAGTTCCTCCGTGGATCACCATTGGTACTCGAATTTTTTTCCCGTTCAACAGGTTAAAGATCTTCTCGAAGCGGTCAAAATCTACTTTTGGGTTTTTCGTCTTATACACCCCATGCGCGGTACCGATCGCTGGCGCAAGCAGATCAACTCCTGTCTCTTCTACAAAAATCAATGCCTGCTCTGGATCACATAACTGGGATGCGTCCTCGGCAACTTTGATCTGGTCCTCAACGCCGGAGACCGTTCCCAGCTCTCCTTCTACGGTGATGTCGCCTACCGCATGGCAGTAAGCTACCACTTCTTTCGTCTGCTGAATATTATCGTTGAAGGGCAGCTGTGACGCGTCGATCATGATGTTCGTCCAGCCGGCATCCGCGCATGATTTGCAGTAATCCACCTCTCTGCAGTGGTCCAGATGCAGACAGATCGGTATCTTCGCAGATTCCGCGATCGCACGGTATACTGCTACAACCACATCCTGCCCTAGAAATTTTGAAGGGGTAACTGATGTCTGGATGATCAGCGGCGCGCGCATTTCCTCATGCGCCGCGACCACACCTTCCATCTGAATGATATTGGTGATATTAAAAGCCCCTACCGCATATCTATTGCGGGTGGCAGCCATCAGAATCTCCCGGGCATTTACGATCGACATACTTCCTCCTCTATCAACAAAATATAGATTAATCAAGTATAATGTTCACTGTTTATGAACATTATTATCTAAAAAGATTCACTTGTCAAGATAATTAATCAAGAGTATGAATCTCAATCAGGCGGTCGCTATTGTCATTTGAAAAAATTCACGGGAAAGGCTTTGAGGTAAACCGTAAACTGGCTGCTTATTTCCTTTCCCTGCAAAAAGGTGAAAGTATCAAAAGCATCAGAAATCTAAGCCATTCTCTGCAGGCCAGTTTGGGGCTCATTTCCCAGTCCATCGCTGAGATCGAAGAAAACGGAGCAGTTGCCATTGAACGTCGTGGACAATTAGGATCATTTATAAAAGAAATCTCGATCGGTAAATTGTGGCAAATAGCCGTCGGAGAACCACTTGTCATCGCGCACACGCTGCCTTCCAACCGCCGCTATGAAGGTCTGGCGGCAGCCATCAAGGGAGCTTTTCACGATGTTGGAATCGAGACATACTTTATCTTTATCCGCGGCTCCCGTACCCGTATAAAAGCGCTGCGGGATCTCCGCTGCCATATTGCCATCACATCTCGTTTTGCCGCAGATGGATTATGTGAACCAACCGAATCGGTTGTGCTGTCTCTTCCGCCGGGTAGTTTTGTTGGCGCCCACTTATTATTTATCAGGGCAAATGCGTCTGGTGCAGGACAATCGCTTACCGCAGCGGTTGACCCGGATTCTTACGACCAGATGCACTTATCAGAGATCGAATTCCAGGATCAGGAAGTGGAATTTAAAAATATCACTTTCATGAATATTCTCCACTATCTGTCAGCCAGCCAGGTGGATATGGCAATCTGGACCGAAGATGATATGCAGAACCATCTCAACATCACTATCAAGAGGCAGTCCCTATCCCCCCATACGCAGGAAGCTGCTGGTACAACCGATACACAAGCCGCACTGATCATTCGTTCTGGTGATGCGGTTGTCAAAGCGGTGGTCAAAAAAGTACTCATCCCGTCTCAATTGATGGAAGTTCAGCAAGCAGTGATTGATGGGAAAGTTATTCCAGAATACTAAAGCCGTTAGAGACGGCTCATGAACTTATCCTTCTGCGGCAGGGCTGGGAAGCCATATCAAAGAGGATACAGCTTGAGGAATACGCGGGAAACCACCCTGTACTCAGGCGTGCAATTGAAATGCAATAATATTGATTTGCATCATTACTAAAAAATATGGTATCTTAACCATCTCATGGAATCTTCCCTGCGCGCCTTATCCACCATTCAATTATTTTCCGATTTTGACCAGGTATCACTGAAAGAGATTCTAGATGGCTCGCTGACCAGGTCCTTTCCCTCGGAAGCGATCGTCTTATGGGAAAATGAGCCCAGCCCGGGTATACATCTTGTCAGGTCTGGTTGGTTAAAAGCAGTCCGCTCCGCGCATACAGGACGTGAACAGGTTCTCAATTTATTCGGTCCTGGCGATTCATTCAGTATTATCTCCGCTTTATCGGATGCACCAAATCAGGTACGCGTTATTTCTCTGGAAGAAGTCATTATCCAGATCATCCCGCGGGAATTGATCTTCACGATGCTTGATCGGCATCCCGAATTATCGCACAAACTGATCAAGCGCTTATCAAAGAGTCTGGTGCACCTTATTTCCCTGGTGGAAGACCTATCGCTGGAATCGGTTGAAACAAGATTGGCAAAATTCCTTATTTCGCGGACCAAGGATGGAACATACCACCGTAAGAAATGGGAAACGCAGGATACGATCGCTGCACAGATAGGCACTGTGCCGGATGTGTTGAGCCGGATCCTGCGGGGTTTTGAAAAATCTGGACTGATTACTGTAAACCGAAAACAGATCATATTATTAGATATGCATGCATTGAGAGAAAAAGCCATTCATTAATACCTGAATAACCGACTAAAGTCGAAGACTTTTCATTTCTCTTCTGTTATTCTTCTATACAGAAACTAAATTCTTAAATAGGAGAAATCATGCCAAATTTAATCGTTCCCTCAGTAGTGCGTTCTCTGCATAATATTTTCACCAGCATTTGGATTGGTGGAATGCTCGTGATGGTCATAACTTTCTTACCAACCATCCGAAAAGAGATCAAAGATATGGAACTTCAGGGCTCTGTGATAGATAAGATTATGAGCCGCCACAGCAAATGGGTGTATCTCGGAGTAGCCGTTTTGGCTGTCACCGGGATGTTAATGACGCGCCTTTCTGGCCAAACCTCGGGATTATTTAACTTCGCCAGTACCTACGGAACCATTCTCTCAATTAAACATATTCTTGTGATCTTAATCACAGTGATCGCCCTAGTCCGATCCATCGCATTCAAGAACGCTGCATCAAGCAAAGATAAATCAAAGAAAAAAATGAGTATAGCCCTGCTCATGATTAATACACTCCTCGGCACGGTCATTTTGGTATTAAGTAGCATCATAGCTGTGATTGGATAAGTCCTGGATTTTCATTAAATAATTACAACAAATAAACCTTGCAATAATCCCAGGGATAATCCCCTTGGATTATTATTTCATACAAAAGCCAATAGAAAAAGCAGGCCTCGAGTTACGTCTTTTCGGTTTTCTCAATCTCGAACTTTCGCAATACCCACAGGCAGGCCAGCGCGGTGGAAATCGGGATAGAAAGGAATAATCCGATCGTGCCCGCCAGCGCCCGTACGATTTCTTCGGCGATAAAGCTAACATTTATCGCCATCCCCAAATTGACATTTGTTATGTGAAAGAGCAGCAGCATTGGCAGTGATTCACCTGCATATGCGAGCACAAGGGTGTTGACAGAAGCCGCCGCGTGGTCACGCCCAATGATCATCGCCCGTTGAAAAAGATCCTGAAAATTCAAATCCGCATTGGCTTCGCTCAGTTGGAAAACAGCCGATGACTGCCCCACCACCAGGTCATCCAGCACACCCAGTGACCCGATGATGATTCCCGCCAGAAGGATGCCGCGCATATCGATCAGGTTCTCCGACTGCTGGATTAGGAACATCATATTCTCATTACCAAACCCCGTCAGTCGCGCCAGCTTCACCACAAAGATAGAAATACCGCCTGTAAGAATAAGTGAAACCAGCATGCTGATCACGGCGGAATGCGTCATCGCGCGCCAGCCATACACGAGATAGAGGGAGACAGTCAGAAAGACAGCTGACCCGATGATGCTGGTTACCACCGGATTCGCACCACTCGCTATCTGAGGGATAATGAACAGGATGATCACGCCCATCCCAAGCATCATCCCCAGCAGGCTGCGCATGCCCGTCCAGCTGCCAATGATAAAAGTAATAATCGCGAACAGCAGGAAGATCCATAAGAGTGCCTTCCCGCGCACAAAATCAATAAAGAAAGCGCTCGGGGTGTTATCCAGAGGGCTGATACCCACGGTAACCAGGATTTCATTCCCGGGCTTAAGAATATATTCCTCCGGCATGACCTGGTTCTTTCCGAATTCAAGGAACATATGGCTGTGCTTGAATTCTCCTTCCATTATTTCTATTTCCACGATCTGGAAGGTTTGCTCCTGCTTACCAACTGTCGTTTGTCCCTCTTCCTGGATATTCAGAACTTCAGCCCGTACAGTTTCTGATGTATATCCCACTGTAGTTTGTTCACTAGCGGGTTTAAGAATACCCATGATATAGGGCGCTGCAACGAAACTCAGGAGGACCAGAGCGGCAGTTACAATGATCACCGTACCAACCTTTACAATTCTGTCACTATCCATTTTTTCTCCAATGTATTGTCAACAGATTAGGGGCGCACCTGCCAATAAACTGCCAAATTTCAAAAATAAATATTCATATACACATCACTGATAGGTTACATCACGTTCTATTTGCACTGAAACAGAATATTGATGCATCCCACCAAATATTAATTCAGAATATTATTCCAAAATAACTCCTATTTCCCTGCATTAATATTTCAAATTCTAGCTTCCTTTTGCTTCCCAGGTAGTATACGCATCGTACATCTCCGGCAGTGTTTTCCATTCCACCAGTCCGGCTTCCACATACGGCACGATCCGCAGCAGCCATTCTTCCATCAGTTCCGCGTCCAGCGCCTTTCCTAAACTCCACCCCACATAATACATATTGATCTGGTCTGGGTCCCGCAGCGCAACCGCAGCATCTAATTCTTCAAAGAACAGGTCAATATCTTCAAGCGTAAAATCCTGGTCACATCCAGTTCCAGCAGCGCTCTCCGCGAAACACGCCAGCCCATGGCCGGCTGGCAGCATCACAAGTTTTCCATCAGGGTCATGCCTGATCCAATCCATGCCACTGTTCATCCGCCAGGGATGGATGCGGTCTGCCAGCGCTTCCGGGTAAGTATCATGACAGGCGTACGGTGATGGGCAGTTTCGGTATTCCTCCGGGCGCATTTCTTCCGGCAGTGACATTACACCATAAGCTACTGTCCCACTTACGAAAGTGTACCCCGCATCCACCATTGCTGTCACCCAGTCGCAGTGCGACACCACACCGGACGCGTGCCGGACAGTTACATCCAGGGATTCTAACGTTTCCTTGCGGATGCGCAGTTCGCGGTCAAACATACCGCAGTTATAATCCAGTTGGCCGCCCAGATCGGCGTGCACCCCGATCCCATGCCCGCGTTCTTCCATCTCCTTGAGTACATTATCACCCCACTGGATGCTCGCTTCAGTAGTCTCCTTACTCTCCCATGTTAATTTAGCTCCATATGTCTCAAACAGCGACGCATATTCCCGGATCAAGCGCGCATGATGATTAAACATCTCCTCATTGAACAATTCATCCCGCCACCCCTCCAGGTGCACCATTATGCCCAGGTATATTGGTCCCGCTTCCCCCGCAGGAATATCTGCGTCATGTTCTGTTTTATCTTCTTCGTCACAATCATTCGAGCAGTTGTTCGCGTTTTCCGGACCAGAGCAAATTCCATCCCCGCACTTACCCGCCTGTGGTTTTGGCTGCTTGTTCGGTGGTTCTGCCGGCTGGCAAGCACTTATGATAAAAACGAGTAATAAAAACAATCGTATCGTTAGCTTTACTGGCTGTGTCCACATATTCTGCTCCCTGTAATTAAAATTGATACTTGAATTCAACTAGTAAGTGCAACTT
>CAZBCD010000055.1:0-11222 GCA_964490205.1 uncultured Pelolinea sp.
CCCCGAAATGGGTATATTATCTCCTTCTTTTTCCTGATTTTTCCACACCCTCTAACTAAGGATACCAATGAAAAAATTGACAATTTCAACCGCAGAACCTTTCTTTTTCCCCGGAGGAAAAACCGGATGTGTCCTAGTCCACGGATTCACCGGTGCTCCAAAAGAAATGCGATTGATGGGAGATTACCCTAATGAAAATGGAGTTACAGTCATCGGAATTCGTCTCGCTGGACATGCAACTCAAATGTCAGATATGGTGCGTACAAGATGGAAAGATTGGCTCACCTCGGTTGAAGATGGTATCAATCTATTATCCGATTTCTGCGAAAATATTTTCGTTGCAGGCTTATCCATGGGAGGAATTCTTGCACTTATGGCTGCATCCCGATACACAATCAATGGATCAATCGCGATGTCTGCTCCGTATACAATTTCAAATGATTGGCGAGTCAAGTTCGCAAAGCAAATCAGTCTTTTCATGCCATTTTTAAAAAAGGAGCAAAGTGACACTATAGATCAAAAAACATCTAAAGACCATGTTGATTACCCCGCGTACCCCACACGTTCAATCGCGGAGTTAAAAAAACTTATTAGCACATTACATGATAATCTTGATCAGATTCTTACTCCCGTTCTGTTAATCAATTCTAAAAACGACAAGACAGTTCCACCATCACACGCGGAAAATTACCGCCGTGAAATTCCCTCAAACCATTTTGAATTGGTTACATTAGAAAATAGCGGTCATGTGATTACAGAAGATATTGAGCGGGTAATTGTTTTTAACTCTGTACTAAATTTCATTCAAAAACATTCAAAACAATAATTCAGGTAGGATATGGCATTGATAATCGATACTTTTATTCTAGGCCCCATTGATAACAACACTTATCTTCTCTCTGATAAAACAAGTAAAGAAGCAGTACTGATAGACCCCGCAGCTCCCAGCAAGAAAATAACCCAACATATAAAAGTGAATAATTTGATTCTAAAAGAGATTTGGCTCACGCATGCGCATTTCGATCACATCGGAGGAGTTCGCTGGTTTTTAGAACAGTATGCTGAAAAAGATATTCAAGCAGCTATTCATAAAAATGCTGTCAACCTTTGGAAGATAGGCGGCAGCGCACGGGATTTTGGCTTTGACTTTGACCCGGGCCCTCTTCCTAATAAAATACTTTCAGATAAGGATATACTGAAAATTGGTACTACTGAATTCACAGTTCTCCATACTCCCGGACATACACCGGGGCACGTAACTTTCTATAATGGGCAGGATAATGTTGCATTCTGCGGTGACCTTATCTTCTACCATGGGATCGGAAGGGCAGATCTATCAATCAGCAGTACACACAGTTTAATGAAAAGTATTTCTCAAAAAATACTCTCACTGCCGGAAGAAACACGACTTTATCCTGGTCATGGACAATTTACAACAGTTGGAGAAGAGAAGAAGAATAATCCATTTATATAAAAAAGCGGAGGTTACACCTCCGCTTTACTTTTTGTGAAATCCTATTTTGCGATTTCGATCGATCGTGTCTCTCGGATCACCATAACTTTAATCTGCCCAGGATACTGCATTGTCTCCTCAATATTCTTAGCAAGGTCACGTGCCATTCTGGCTGATTCAAGATCATCAATTTCCTCTGGCTTTACAATAATTCGTACCTCACGGCCAGCTTGTATCGCATATGCCTGGCTGACACCTTTGTAAGAATGTGCTATTTCTTCTAGTGCTCGCAGTCGTTTAATATATTGATCAAGGTTTTCCCGCCGCGCGCCCGGTCTGGCGCCAGAGATAGCATCTGCTGCTTCGACTATCACCGCTTCAAGCGATTCCTGCTCAGATTCATGATGGTGTGACTCAATAGCATTAACAACTGCGTTATTTACACGGTGCCGCTTGCAAAATTCTGCTCCAATCAGCGCGTGTGTTCCTTCTGTATTATGATCCATTGCCTTTCCTATATCGTGTAAAAAACCAGCTACTTTTGCTACTTCAATATTCGCGCCAACTTCCGCTGCGATCATTGCAGCTATCATGGATGATTCAACAGCATGGGAAAGTTGATTTTGCCCAAACGATGTGCGGAATTTCAATCTTCCCATCATCTTCAACACTTCACCGGATAAACCAGTAACACCTGCATCAAAGGCAGCTTGTTCACCAGCCTCTTCAATGATCTTTTGTACTTCCTTTTCCTCATTTGCCAATACTTTTTCAATATGAGCCGGATGAATGCGGCCATCAGAAATAAGCTGAGTGAGTGCCCTCCTCGCTATTTCTCGCCTTGTTGGGTCAAAGCAGGAAACAGTAACAGCTTCAGGAGTGTCATCAACAATAATATCAACACCCGCTGCCTGCTCAAACGCTCGAATATTGCGTCCATTGCGGCCGACAATGCGGCCTTTCATTTCTTCATTGGGTAATGACACTCTTGAAGTAGTCACATGAGCAACCTGATCAGAAGCAACCCGCTGGATAGATTCTGTTATCAATTCTCTCGCCCGCTTTTCCCCCTCCCGCTTGGCTTCAGATTCAATTTGGCGTATGATGCGCGCCATATCCGAACGCGCCTCTTTTTCAACTTCAGCAAGCAATACTGCCCTGGCTTCCTCATCCGTCATTTTGGATATTTCCTGCAACTTTTCCATTTGTTCATCGTAGATTTTTTCTGCTTCATTGAAGCGTTTATCTACAGAACTCTGCCGGCGGTTCACCTGCGATTCCCGCTGTTCCAACCGTTCGAGTCGGTTATCAAGGTTTTCTCTTCTTTTTTGCAGCCGATCCTCCTCCTTGGAGAGTTCATTCCTGCGTCGGCTTATCTCCCCCTCCGCCTGTTGTTTTATCTTAATGGCATTATCTTTCGCTTCAAACTCTAAATTCTTCCCTTTTTCTTTTGATTCTTGCAGCAATGCATCTGCCTCTCTCCTGACAGATTTTCCTAAAATTCGGGAAATCATTTGTGCTCCTATGAAAGACAGAATCATTACTACAGCTGTTCCAATTATTATTTCCGATGCAACAAGTTTCATTTTTTCCTCTTCATCTATATCGATTTATTACGAATATTTTTCAACTCTATCAGTGCTGTTTCTATAACTGAAAAAGGAAATGCCCGGCGGGCAAGCACACCAGTCATTTTCTTTGTGAATTCCTTTTCATTTAAATCAGCAAATCGGCGTAAATATTTTTTTCCCAACCTGATCGCAAGCTCTCCATTTTCAGGAGCCGATTTTAAAGCTTTTTCTATAATGCTCTCAGGAATATACTTCTTCCGCAATTCATATCGAAGCATCCCCTGACTGCGTGGTTTTGATCGAATCCGAGATGCTATCCAGTTTTCTGCATATTCACTATCATCTAAATATTTTTTTCTGAGTAGATCATTTACTACATCATCGATGATTGAGCCGTCAAATCCTAATTCTTCTAATTTTTTCTTTACCTCATGGACTGAGCGGGGTCGGTAATTTAAGAATTTTAGTGCCTTCTGAAAAGCCTTTTCCCTTGAATCTTTTTCTAATAACTGGTTTATAGATAATGGGTCTAGTTTCTGACCTTGCTTTAACCACGCTCCCACAAAACGGCTGATCCCAAAAGCAAATTCATCATCTAAATACACATTGATCCTGTTTACGTTTTTCTTCTGTAATTCAAGACCTGTGATTGTCTTTTCCATAATATAAACCGCACCCGATTTCCTGGCTACGGTTTACTGGTCTAGCACATTAGATTACACTTTTTCTGTTTTCAACAGAATTTATTAATTAGGTTTATTTCTATTGTTGAGCAAATATGAAGATCCCTAAGTTTCGCTAATAATTCTTATGTAATCCCAACTGCTATCAAGAGCAGTCATTAGACAATTTCCGTAAGCCAAAATTGGCGTAATATAAATCTCTATTTTTTAGTTTTTAAAAATTATACAGTATTTTAAGGGAAATATAGCAAATATGCAATATAGGAGGATACGCTATAATTTTAGTTGGATGGAAATCTATTTATGAAACATTTTCTTGTTACGGGTGGAGCGGGTTTTATCGGATCGAACTTCATTCACTATACCTTGAGTAATACAACTGACATTCATATTACAAATTTAGATGCGCTTACATATGCGGGGAATCCTGAAAATCTCTCTGATCTAGAATTGGACTCGCGATACAAATTTATTCATGGAAACATCAACGATCGCCAGATATTAAATGACATCTTTCAAGAGACACCAATAGACAACATCATCCACTTCGCAGCAGAATCACACGTTGATAGGTCCATCACTGATCCGTTGTTATTTATTCAAACAAATGTTCTGGGGACAGCAAATCTTCTTTTGCACGCAAAGAAGTACTGGACCGGGTTAGATCCAGAAAGTAAGTCCTCTTTCCGCTTCTTACATATTTCAACCGATGAGGTTTTTGGAAGCTTAAGAATAGAAGAGCCCGCTTTCACGGAAAACACACCCTATGCACCTAACTCTCCGTATGCTGCCTCAAAAGCATCCAGCGATCATCTAGTTCGTTCTTATTTCCACACGTACGATTTCCCCGCGATTATTACTAATTGCTCTAATAATTATGGTAGTTATCAATACCCTGAGAAGCTAATTCCGCTGGTTATTTCAAATGCAGTAAACGGTAAGCCGCTGCCAATTTATGGTGACGGAAAACAAATCCGGGATTGGTTGTATGTTCAAGACCACTGCGAAGCATTGTATACCGTGCTTCAGCGGGGTACTCCGGGAGAATCTTACAATATTGGAGGTAGCAACCAACCCACAAATCTGGAAATTGTCCAAATGATTTGCAAAATACTAGATGGATTTCTCCCGAGAACACAGTTTGTCCCTCATGCAAACCTGATTGAATTTGTTAAGGATCGGCCAGGTCATGACCGTAGGTATGCAATGGACATCGCCAAGATAGGGCAAGAATTGGGGTGGCAGCCTAAAGAATCCCTTGAATCTGGCCTCCATAAAACCATCAGATGGTATTTGGATAATAAGAATTGGGTAAATGCTACCTTGGGAAAAGAAGCCCATAAAATTTGGCTGACACAAAACTATGAAGGTAGAGGAGAGGAAGATAAATGAAAGGAATCATTCTCGCTGGAGGTAAAGGTACTCGTCTTTACCCTATAACGATCGGTGTTAACAAACAACTTTTACCAGTCTATGATAAACCCATGATTTATTATCCTTTATCAATGTTAATGTTTGCCGGGATCAAAGATATTCTGATCATCTCTTCACCCGAGCAAATCCCCTCCTTAAAGAATGTGCTCGGGGACGGGAAAAAATGGGGATTAGGGTTCACCTATGCTGTTCAGGAGCAGCCCAGGGGATTGGCTGATGCATTCATAATCGGAAGGGAATTTATTGCTGATTCTCCTGTTGCGATGACCTTAGGTGATAATATTTTCTACGGGAGAGGTTTGATTAGCATCTTACAATCCGCAGCAAAATTAAAACACGGGGCATTGATCTTTGCCTATCCCGTAAAAAATCCACAACAATTCGGCATTGTTGAAATTGATAAGCAGCTAAATGTAGTAAACATAATAGAAAAGCCATCACACTCCAAATCTAATTTAGCTGTACCAGGTATTTATTTTTATGACAAGCGTGTTTATGGATTCGCGCAGCAGCTCAAACCTTCTCAGCGTGGAGAATTGGAAATCACTGATCTCAACAATAAATATTTATTGGATGGATCTCTAAAAGTAAATGTACTCGGGCGTGGTATTGCCTGGTTGGATGCTGGTACGCATGAATCTCTTTTGCAGGCATCGAATTTTGTACAAGCTGTTGAAGAGCGCCAAGGATTGATGATCTCTTGTCCAGAAGAGATCGCTTATCGTATGGGATTCATTGATAAAAGGCAGTTGATAGGGCTAGCAAATGAACTAAAAAATAATCCTTATGGTGATTATTTATTAAACCTCACACGAGAATAATGAAAATGAATCTTGTGAAGTCTATTAGCCATAGCCGTTTCGTTTTTCCCGTTTTCCTGCTTTTCATCTGCATTTTGGTATATGGAATATTTGCACCTTTTATGGGTTTCTATTGGGATGATTTTCCTTATACATGGTATAAAGTTGCAGATGGGGTTCAGGGTACAACGAGCGCAATCTACCTTGACCGTCCTGTGCTTGCGCTTTTTTATGCGCTGCCTGTGTCCATCCTTGGGGAAAAACCCCTTGTATGGCAGCTCTTCGCGATCATAACACGCTGGCTTTATACATTAAGTATGTATGGGTTTCTACAATCTCTCTGGCCAAACAGGAAACACTCAAATCAGAATATTGCCTTATTATTATCAGTATTCCCTGGATTTACACAGCAATGGATCTCCGTGGTCTATTCCCATGCTTTTTTGGTCTTATCATTATATTTCCTTTCGCTGATCGTTTTCGTTAGAAATCTAAAAGCAGATCACCCCTCAAAAGTGAAAACTTTTATTTCAGTTGTTCTTGCAGCCATCAGTATGGCAGCAATGGAATACGTTGTTGGCCTTGAACTCTTACGCCCGATAATTATTTTCATAAACGAAAGGGAAAAGGGTAAAACCGAGATAACATTTGATTTATTCAAGAGAACTTTCTTAAAATGGCTCCCCTCCTTAATCGGTTTACTTCTATTCATAGCATATCGACTATTTTTAGCATCATCTATTCTTTACAGGGTCAAAAATATAAACAATTATGTATTCACACCTATTTCAACAGCATTGGAACTTTTTGCAGCTCAGATAAAGAACATCTACACAAGCATTATCCCGGTTTGGCATGTAATATTTTCCCCCTTTTCAAAAATGGATCTTTCATCGAGGTATTGGAAATTTCATCTTGGTTTTATAGGTGTTCTCTTATTTCTTTCCGCATTATTCCTCTTCTTACAGAATAAAGAACAAATTCGAGATCAGGTCTCACCTGACAAAGACAATCAATGGATTATTGAATCACTACTGCTTTCTACCTTCATGCTTTTTTTCGCGGGAGTTCCTTTTTGGGTAGTAAATCTCAAACCATCAATAGATTTTCCAAATGATCGCCTTCTGCTTCCTTTCATGCTTGGTTCAACTCTAGTTGTTTTCATTGCGTTGGAACTTATCCGTAAGATGAAATCGATTTGGTCTATTCTTTTTTGTATTGTCTTCTCTCTTTCAGGAACATACCAACTTTATCAGGCGAAGATTTATTGGGACGAATGGGATTATTTCAATCGATTCTTTCAACAACTTTCATGGAGAATGCCATCCGTAGCCGAAAATACGATCTTTGTCACTAAGCAGCTTCCCTTTACCCACTACACCGATAATTCTCTTACAGCTGCATTAAATTGGCTATACGCAAAGGATATCACCGAGCATCAACTTCCTCTTATGATGAATTACACGAACATCCGATTGGGAACCAGCCTCCCGTCCCTTGAACCAGGCATAAAAATCAATCAAAATTATCGAATATTTTCTTTTAATGGTTCTACTGATAGGATGATCATTTTTTATCACCAACCACCAGCGTGCGTACATATCGCCGATCCTTCTCTCGATCCATTGAACCCCCTTGTGCCTGAAGAAATACGAGAAGCTGCCAGATTGTCAAATAATACATTAATACTGAAGGATGAAAATAAAAATGATGTATTCTTTATTGAGGATGAACCGCAGGTCTCTTGGTGTTACTATTATCAAAAAGCATCATTAGCATACCAATTTCGTGATTGGGAAACCATTGCTCATCTAGGGGATTCGGCATTTAGTATTAATGACTATCCAAACGATGACTCCGAACGCGTTCCTTTTATTTTCGGATATGCACATACTGGCCAGTGGGAAAAAGCAATACAGTTTACACAAATTACTAATCAGGTTTCCAATTTATATCAACCCATGCTGTGTGAGGTGTGGAAAATCATCGATGAGGATACATCAGATGATCATCTTAAAAAGAATGCACTCGCAATCATTGAAAGAGAATTGGCTTGCGATCTACTTTTTTCTGATTAACCGCTTGGAGAATTCAATGAAAGAAAGAATCAGAGTTATTGCACAGAATAAATTCGCTTTTCCCGCATTCCTGTTTTTTATTAGTATCTTATCGTACGGTTTGCTATCTCCATGGATAAAATTCTTCCATGATGAATACTCAGTTCTGTGGTTCTATAACCGTGCAAACGATGTAGCCCTGTTTTTTGAAGGCAATCGCCCTTATCACACGTATATCTACTCTCCTTTATTAGATATATTAGGTTCTAATTCTTACTTGTGGTCTCTACTTAGTGTCATCTCCCGATGGTTCCATGCGCTTTGCTTCTTCTGGCTTATAAAAGAGATTTGGCCTGATGAGAGACCGCTGGCAGTCATTACCAGCCTGCTGTGTATTGTATACCCTGCTTTCCAGGCACAATTCGCATCGATGATGTTCAGCATCATGTTCTTATTGTTCTCATTTTTTCTTCTTTCTCTCCTATTCACTCTAAAAACTTTAAAAGAGGATAAGAATAAGAACCTTCTAATAGCTGCTTCTCTTTTTTTATCGGGTATCAATTTAATTACATATGAATACTTTTTTGCCTTAGAGATTTTACGATATGTGATCATATGGTTCTATTTAAATAGAACCCGAATTCAAAACCGGTATAAGGTTTTTCTCCCCACGTCTCTTCCTTACCTTACACTGTATTTCCTCATGATTGTTTGGAGATTCACCCAACAGTCAAGTATGACAACTTACAATTTTAACATTGCCTCTCAATTATCTGATATTTCATTTTCTAAGATTATTAATATCCTTATTAAATTAACCGTTGATTTATGGAACGTAAGCATCGGCGCATGGATATATGCGCTTTACCCACGCCATTTGCTTATGGGCCAGAGTACGATGGTCCTGATTATTACATTACTTCTTTGTCTTATTGTGACATCGCTCTGTTTACTTTATTTCAGAAATCTCAATTCCTTTACACATAAAACAAGAAAAAACAATTCCTCAATATTCATATTTTCAGTGATTGCAATAATCGCCGGTGGCATTCCTTTCTGGATCGCGAAACTACCAATTGGAGAATATTACGCATATAGCCGATGGACAATCCCATTCATGCTCGGGGCGAGCATTTTGATTGCCTGGCTGATCCGCCAAATAAATAAACCGCTATTATCAGTTCTTCTAACTTCCTTCATAATCGCTGTTGGTGTAGGCAATCAGATCCTGGTTGCAAATTCATTCCGGCATGATTGGAATAAGCAAATGAACTATATTTGGCAGTTCAAATGGAGAATTCCATCCTTGCAAGAAAATACTACTATTTTCTCGAATATGTTAAATTTTGATTATGAGAGCAGCGATGTGATTAGTATGGCGCTTAATTTGCAATATCCTTCTACCGAAGAGCTGAAAATCCCATTGTTCCAATTCTATTTACCCGAAAGAGTGGGCACTGTTCTGTTGCCAACAATTAAACCGGATATATCTCTTGCCGGCCGAAGGTATTACGAATTATTCCAGGGAAACTCATCCCAATCAATCATAGTTGATTTTCAATATCCATCTTGTTTCAAAGTGCTCGATCCAGAAATTGACATATATAATCCAAATATTGATTCTCTTTCCAAAGATGCGTTATTTCTCTCTGATACCAGTTTGATATCAAAGAATGAAAAGCAAATCAACCGAAAACAGGTGAAAAGTATTTTTGGAAAAGTACCACAACCTGATTGGTGTTATTATTTTGAAAAAGCAGACCTCGCCCGTCAATTTAATGATTGGTACGAATTGAAAGAGATTAGTACTGAAGTCATAGGTCAAGGATTATCTCCACGTGATAATCGGGAATGGTTTCCTTTTATTGAAGGATATGCTCATAATTATGATTGGGGTAGCGCGGTCTTGTTATCAAGATCAATATGCAGTCAATCCCCTCAATATGGACAAATGTTGCAGGCACTTTGGAACAGGATCGACAGACAAATTGAACCTTCCTTAGAAAAAGAGTTGGCAATGAATAACATTGAGCAAATGATAAATGAATGTGAATACTAAGAATTTTAGCAAATTGGATAGCAGGCTTACCATACTCCTCAAGCGCAAATCATCAGTTTATGTCTGGCTATTTTTATTAATTGCGTTATGTTTTGGGATTCTAATCCCGAAATTAGGTTTCTACTGGGACGACTTACCTTATTTATATCAATATGCTTCTTTTGGCCCAAATGGTTTCCCGGAGTTTGTTGCATCAGATAGGCCATTTTCTGCATGGATTTTTTCTATGACGACTTTTTTATTTGGATTCAATCCAGTCGGCTACCATGTTTTGGCATTGTTTTTACGGTGGGTATGCACGATTCTATTTTTCGAGATCATACAACTGATCTGGAAAGAAAACAAAGGAATTAACCTGGCTGCGGCATCAATTTTTGCAATTTATCCTGGTTTCCTCCAGCAGCCAATTGCGTTGATCTATAACCATCACCTTTGCGTCTTTGCGTCCCTCCTGCTATCCATATATCTAATGATCCTGAACGCATCAAAAGATAAGCGTAGTTTCCTTTTATCGAGCATCAGCGTCCTTCTTTCAATTTGTATGTTTTCAATCGAAAATTTTGCCACCCTGGAAATGATACGGCCTTTCATTCTTTGGAAGATCCTTAAAGAAAAGAAACCCTTGCTAAAAAACATGGGGCTAGCAGCCCAAATCCTGCGGGTTTGGATTCCCTATCTTTTGATTTTCACAACCTTTACTATTTGGCGTGTGGTTGTTTTTAAGTTCCCAACTTACAAACCCACCTTCTTTTCATCCGTTTTAGAAGATCCAGCGTCCGCGTTCCAATCTCTAATCGCTCGAATTCCCAAAGATTTCATCACGGTTTCTTTTGGTGCCTGGATTCGTTCCTTCCACTTTTATTCAATAGGTGATTTTGGTGTTTCTGCCACTTATCTTCTTTGGGTATTGATGGCTTTCACTTTTCTTGCATCAATGTGTATGTTCCACTATTGGATGAGAGTAAAAGGCAATTTTTGTAATCCAAAAGACGCAAGGAAAACGATTGTTGAAATGCTGACAAGTAGTTTTTTATTGTTCATTTTATCGGCTTCGATTATATGGGCACTCGATCTACCCCATGAAATTGAATTCGCATGGGATCGAATGACCATTGCATTCCTACCATCAAATGCACTTCATACAGGAGGATTATAAGGGATTTTT
>CAZBCD010000056.1:0-11142 GCA_964490205.1 uncultured Pelolinea sp.
ACAGGGTCGGGAAAAAGTCAAACTACTCGCTGTGTATCTAAAGTACTTATCGATTTGGGTTATAAAATTGCCGTAATTCGCCATCCAATGCCTTATGGCGATCTAGTGAAACAGCGTATTCAGCGGTATGAGTCTTATGATGATTTGGATAAACACGACTGCACCATTGAGGAGCGGGAGGAATTTGAACCGCACCTTGATAATGGTGTTATCGTTTACGCTGGGGTGGATTACGCGGAGATTTTAGCTCAAGCCGAAAAAGAAGTTGACATCATTTTATGGGATGGTGGCAATAATGATATACCATTCTATATCCCGGACCTTGCTATTGTAGTTGCTGACCCACATCGCCCCGGACATGAAACCTCGTACCATCCTGGTGAAACAAATGTTAATTTAGCCGATATTTTTGTAATCAACAAAGTCGATACTGCAAATCCTGATAATGTTATTAGAGTAAGAGAATCCCTTAGAAATCTGAATTCAGACGCAATTGTAATAGAAGCCGCATCACCACTTTTTGTCGATAAACCAGAGGAGATACAAGGCAGACGGGTTCTTGTTATTGAGGATGGCCCAACGTTGACTCATGGGGAGATGAAATATGGTGCCGGGTGGGTAGCGGCACGGCGATTTGGAGCATCAGCGATTGTTGACCCGCGTCCTTTTGCGGTAGGAACAATAGCAAAAACCTATGAGAAATATCCTCAAACAGGTCCTATTCTTCCTGCGATGGGATACGGAGATGCGATGATTTCAGATCTTGAAAAAACCATCAATAATGCTGATGTAGAAATGGTTATTTCAGCAACACCAATTGATCTTACGCGGATTGTCAAAGTAAATAAACCAATGCAGCGTGTCAGATATGAGTTGCAGGAAATTGGGCAGCCGACGCTTAGAGAATTGCTCGAAAAGAAATTCTGCAAAAAGTAACAAATGAAGGTCTTCGCTAAAAACGAAGACCTTTTTCCTTATACGATGACCTGCTTTATAATTAGTTTATGTTTGTTGATGAAGCGGTAATTAAAGTGCTATCCGGAAAAGGTGGTGATGGTATTGTCCATTTTCGACGGGAGAAATATATCAATCGCGGAGGTCCAGATGGCGGAGATGGGGGAAAGGGAGGAGATGTTGTTTTCAGGGTGAACCGCCACTTGAATACATTGGAGAAGTTTCGGCATCAAACAATTTTCATAGCGGAAAATGGCAAACGCGGTGGTGTGAAGAACCAAACTGGACGTTCAGCCGAGAATCTCATCATTGATGTTCCACCCGGGACGGTTGTGAGAGAAGCGAGTACCGGTGGGCAAATAGCGGATCTGATTGAAGAAAATAAAGAAGTAATTATTTGCCCGGGTGGCCGTGGTGGTCGCGGAAATACTAAATTCGCGAATCCGCACAGCCAGGCGCCGCGTCTGGCAGAAAAAGGTGAACCTGGGGATGAAAAAAAATTACATCTTGAACTGAAGTTAATAGCTGATGTTGGCATAATAGGGATGCCCAATGCTGGAAAATCAAGTCTATTGGCTTCAGTGACAAACGCGAAACCTAAGATCGCTGATTATCCGTTTACAACCCTTGTTCCGAATTTAGGAGTAGCAGTTTTAGATGAAGAAACAACAATTATTTTGGCAGACATTCCGGGATTAATTGAAGGAGCTCATACCGGTATAGGGTTGGGGGATACTTTCTTGAAGCATATTCAACGCACAAAAGTACTTATTCATTTACTTGATGGATTATCCCTGGATCAGATGGCGGATTTTGCACAGATCAATACAGAACTGTCCTTATTTGACCCGGACCTAGGTAAGAAATCGCAGGTTGTAGCGATCAATAAGATAGATCTCCCTGAAGTGCGTGAAAAATTAGAAGACATAAAAAAAGTTTTTAGAGCGAAGGGAATTGAAGTATCTATAGTTTCAACCGTATCACATGAAAATACAAGAAAATTGCTTTGGCAGGCAAAAAAAATACTTGATGAATTACCGGATGTTCAAAAAGAGATTTCTTTACCTGTTTACCACCCCGAATCTAAAGAAAAAGCATTCGAAGTAATTAAGATGGATAAAGGATGGATGATTAAAGGCGGCGCAATTGAGAGAGCTGCTGAAATGACATATTGGGAATATTTTGAATCTGTCAGACGATTTCACCGCATCCTTGAATCGATGGGTATTGGTGACGCATTACGTAATTCTGGTATTCGTGAAGGTGATTCGGTGTATATTTGCGACCATGAATTTGAGTGGGTATACGAATTGGGCAATACCTAATGAGTAAAGAGAGAATAGGTATATTTGGCGGTACCTTTGACCCTCCACATATAGGGCACTTGATTTTAACCATGGAGGCATCAGACCAATTAAACCTTGGCCAGGTTCTTTGGGTTCTAACTCCAGATCCCCCCCATAAAAAGGGGAAAAAGATCGCCCCGTTAGAGATCAGAACGAAAATGGTTAAGTCGGCGATTCATAATGATCCTGGCTTCACTTTTTCATATGTGGATATTAACCGACCCGGACCGCATTATGTGCTTGATATGATGATTCTGTTACGAAATGAATTCCCTAACCATGAGTTAGTTTTTCTCATGGGAGGAGATTCACTTCATGATCTGCCAAAATGGCACAAACCCAGGGAATTTATTGTGGCGTGTGACAATATTGGTGTTATGCGCCGGACTGGTGAAAAAATAGATTTCCGCGATCTAAAGGATGCATTACCTGGAATTTCAAGAAAAGTAGAATTTATTGATGCTCCTTTATTAGAAATTTCCTCAAATCAGATCAGGTATTTAATATCTTCGAAAAAGCCATATCGATATTACTTGCCATTTGAAGTTTATAAAATCATTGAGGAGATGCATCTATACAGGGATGAATTTGAAGATTAATAAAAAGGTTATTGAATATAAACTCTGAGGGAATGATGAAAAAGTATCTAATAATTTTATTGTTAGCTTTCTTATTATCTGGTTGTAATTTGATACCAGAAAAATTATTCACATTTATACCTGCATCTTCGACTCCAATTGATGATCAGTCATCATTGTCTGAGACAGCAGAGCCGCTTGAACAAAGGGAAACCAGGATCACAATACCAACTGGTACTTTTATAGTTACGGATACCAGTATTCCAACTGAATTACCTGCCGAAACGAGTACCCCACAATTCATTACCACTCCTTTTCCTTTTGTTCTACAATCCGATACACCTGCTTATATCAAGAATTTTGCTTACCCCTTAAAAGGATGTGATTGGCTGGGAATCGCAGGGCAAGTGTTTGATGAGGATGGGAAACCATTATTGAATAAGATCGTTATTGTCACAGGGAAAATTGAAGAAGAAGTATTGGAGATTGTCGGAGTGACTGGTGTCCCAGAGGCAGATATTTATGGGCCAGGTGGATTTGAAATACAGATTGCTGATCATGTGTTTGCTTCTGAAAAAGCACTTGACATACAAGTCTTTAACTTAGATGGCATTCCAATCACAGATTCTATTTCTTTTGATACTCTAGCTGATTGCGGGAAAAATCTTATTATTATTAATTATCAATCCGCAGAATAAAACGATATGAATAGAACAATCAAACCATTGGATATAATGCAATTGATCACAAAACGGTGGTGGATAACAGCTGTAGGCATGGTGATAGGGGGGTTTTGTGCACTACTTGTAGCACGCTTTATCCCTCCAGTGTATGAGGCATCCGCATCTTTCTCTGTAACGATTGATTACACAAGGACAGGGGCGCTATCTGATATTCAAGAAGATCAGGCAATGCGTGGTATTGGTTATGTGATCACCTCGGACGAAGTTATTGAAAGTACCATTGATGAGGTTAGATTACACCAGAGTGATTATTCAAGAATTCAATTTGAAAAAGATAGCACTCTTGATCGAGAGGAATTCCAATGGACTTTAAGATACCGATGTTCAGATCCAGCATTGGCGGAGAAAGTTGCTATCATTTGGGCTGATACATCTAACTCTTTAATTCAAGAGGGATTGATCCATGCCCAGATAGTTGATTCAGAAACTGAAGTGTTGTGGGGACTAGAAGATTGTTTGGAACGATCAACTGATCAATTTGGGGCAGTAGATTTTTGCGGTCTTGGTGGATTGCAGGAAATGGTAGACGAGATCGCGCAATTGAGCCAATTGATTCATGAAGAAAAAACCCAAACCAGAGGTCTATTTGCTCCATTAACGGTTCGAATGGTGCAGCAACCCCGATATCCTTATTTTCCTGTTCGACACGAGAAGAATTTATTAACTGCGGCGGGCATGATAGCTGGTTTGATTCTGAGCATATTAGCTCAGGGAATATTTTATTATCGAGGTTTAAATTTTGAAGAATAAGCTTATCAGCGCGACTGCTGAAAATAGCTGGTATGCGATGATCACCGTTTTACCAATTACCAGTATGCCGCTGGTCGCCTTATTGCTGCGTTCTGATTCAGTTGCCAACCCGTCCATTCTATTCTTAATCGCGGTTGTGATGTTCTGGTTGATACCCTCTTTTATTAAGAATAAACCTTTCCATCCCAGTGTTTTACCGCTTTTCTTGTTTGTGATGGCAGCGCTTCTGGGTTCCGTTATTTCTTTCTTCTATGGTATTCCCGCATTTAAAGGCGTGAGCCAATACCCCCCAATTATTTCGGCTTTTACAACTTTGATTATCGGATTTCTCTTTTTTGTTTGTGCCAGCTCATTTCCGATAGATATGAAAATCCGAGAAAAAACCATGCGAATTATCAATTGGAGTGGATTAATAATTTTTCTCTGGTGTGGTGTGCAGGCGGTGTC
This sequence comes from uncultured Pelolinea sp., assembly GCA_964490205.1. Taxonomy (GTDB): domain Bacteria; phylum Chloroflexota; class Anaerolineae; order Anaerolineales; family Anaerolineaceae; genus Pelolinea. Next base: position 4,819 of record CAZBCD010000056.1, read on the forward strand.
CTGGTATACGATTAATAAATATCCGCAATGGATGTTTGAGTTGCAAGGATTAATTTCTGCCCGAGTTCTTTACCGTCAGAGGGTAACAGGGTTTGCTCTTGAACCTTCCTGGCTGGCGCATCAGTTGAATATGTTTTATCTTCCTTTCTGGCTTTCTTTTACCCTGCACAAGAAATCAAACCACTCTTTTCGGTTGTTTTTTCTAACTTTTGAAAATACCCTTCTAGCTTTTGGTGTTATATCTCTGCTGCTCACTTTATCGCGAGTTGGCGTTGCGGCATTTTTGTTTATGCTCGTTCTAATTGGAATCGTAATTCACGGTAGGATTGTTGATTTCTTAATGAAAAGGATTGCAAATAAAAGTGAATTTTCCAGAAAACTGATTTCTATTGGATTAATTATTTTATATATTATGGGAGTTGGCATAACTGCTTTTGTCTTTAGCAAAGTCGATCCTCGGATGGCGGCATTATTTGAATTCTCCTTTGAGAAAGAAAATCCATTCATCAACTATTTTAACGAACTGAAATTTGGAGATCGGGTTATCTATTGGTGGACAGGATGGAATATTTTCGGAAATTACCCAATTTTTGGTGTTGGATTAGGAAACGCGGGGTTTTTTTTCCCAACAGCAATACCACCTGAAGGATGGCAGCTGGTCGAAGTAAGAAGATTGATGAACCGGACAAGTATATTATTGAATATCAAGAGTCTATGGGTCAGATTACTGGCAGAAACAGGGATGATCGGTTTCTCCTTGTTTTTTGGTTGGTTATTATTCCTTGCTTATTTTTTCATAAAGAAAATGCGGTCAGAGAAGATTGACTTAAGGATTATGGGTTATGCTGGATTTTTTGTTTTACTCGGAATTGTTTTTGAAGGATTAAGCATCGACTCCTTTGCAATGCCATATTGGTGGGTATCTTTAGGTTTGGCGGTTTCTGATGCAGAAATTGAAAAGAAATAAAGGTAGGATAATCCTGTTTTGAGAATGATGTTATGACGGGAAAAAGGAACTACATTCCCTGCTTCTTTTTGACAATCCTTGGATTTTCCGCGTTATTGGGGACTATTGTTATCGTTAGTCTACTTTATTTCATCGTGATAGGTTATCCATCTGATAATATAGAACAGATTGCAGAATTGGTTTCACCTCAACCTATGGATGAAGATGAAGGGAAATTCGATGAAACCTTGAATGATGAAAAGTGGTTTTTTGAGATTGAAATTGAGGATCTAGCCCAAAGTCCCCCAGATCACAATCATAAATCCACGCTGGAAATTTTAGATACAACAACCATTCTTGAGAATGATCCAATTGCTTTAGCTGAAAAATACAGGGGAATTAAAAACATACCGGTGATGTTAGTGAAACCACCAACCACCTACATTAATGGCAAATCTAGAAAATTCTGGGTACTTAACGTGGACGATAATAACTACAGGGGTATTGGTGCGGAACTCGCATACCAGACTCCCCACGTTTATTTTTGGGTTGAAGAAGGCATTAGTTACAATTTCGCTGACGTTAAAAATTTGGTGGATGTGTTTGAAAACCAAATTTATCAACGAAATAGAGAAATATTTGGAAAAGAATGGTCTCCGGGAATTGATAATGATGTCCATCTGAACATCTTATATGCCCAAGAACTTGGGGGCGCAGCTGGTTATTTTTCATCCACCGATTCATTAATGCCTGAGATTGAACGGTTTTCAAATATGGCCGAAATGTTCTACTTATCTGCAGATTATATCGATTTGAGCGACCTTTTTACTTATGGTGTTCTCGCGCATGAATTCCAGCATATGATCCATTGGAATATTGATCGCAATGAAACATCATGGGTTAATGAAGGATTATCTGAATTAGCTGTTGAGTTAAACGGTTTTAATACTGGAGGGTTTACATTTTTTTTTGCTGCTGACCCTGACCTCCAGTTAAATTTCTGGCCCGGAAATGATCAGGGTGATTCCACTCCACACTATGGCGCTTCATACCTTTTCGTGAAGTATCTTTTCGAAAGATTTGGGTCCGACTTCATCAGTGACCTCGTATCACAACCAAAAAATGGAATGCAGGGGTTAGAAGCAACACTATCTTCAATCCAGAGGAAGAGCCAACTGTCAACCATTACAACCAAACAAGTTTTTCAAGATTGGACGATAGCGAATATTTTACAGAATGATGAAATTGCAGATGGGATTTATGGATATGGAAAGGACAGCAGTATTCCTTCTTTTTTCCCAACCGAAAAAATCGAATGTGGCTCAGAACCGGTCAGCAGAACAGTCAATCAATTTGGAACAGATTTTATAGAAATATCATGTGAAAGTGATTATGAAATAACAGTGCAATGGAATCGGGATATCCCGGTTGTTTCAGAAGACCCAAAATCAGGTAAATATTATTACTGGTCTAATGCAGGCGATGAATCTGGAATGAAATTATCAAGAGAATTTGATCTCACGGAGATATCAGGTCCTGTGGAATTATCTTACTGGACCTGGTACGATTTTGAAGAAGACTACGATTATCTATATGTGAATGTCTCCGAGGATGGTAAGAACTGGCAGGTGCTTGAGACTCCTTCCTGCACAAGTGAAGACCCAACTGGTTCAAATTTGGGATGTGGGTATAATGGAAAGTCTGCTGGGTGGATCGAGGAGACCATCGACCTGAGTGATTATGCGGGACAGAAGATAACTGTGGAATTTGAATATATCACAGATGCATCAGTTAATGGAGAGGGTTTCCTGTTGGACGATGTTAAATTGAAGGTAATTAACTTTTTTGATGATTTTGAAATTAACGATGGGAAATGGATTGATGAAGGTTTTGTTAGAATAGAAAATTCGCTACCGCAGATTTTCGGTGTTTCGGTAATTGAAAAGGATAGGGGGATGAATATCGAAAAGTTCTTTTTTGAAAAACAAACTGAAATCTCATTTATCGTTAAGAATAGTGACGATAAAATGCCTGAGATTGTTGCCATAAGTGGGTTATCTCGTTTTACCCATCTGCCAGCATTGTATGAAATATCATTCCTGCGAATAGAATAATCAGATCGCAGAATTTTTATAATTATCTATTTCTTTTAACAATTCAGCTTTTCTTTCTGCAATAGCTGTGCCGATTTGTTTTGAGAGATTGTTAACTCTGGAAGATAAAGCTGCTCTTGTTTCCTCTCCGCTTTCTGGCGCTAGCAATATAACAATTGAGCTGCCAACGAAAGCGCCAATTAGAGCACCAAAAACGAATCTGCTAAATCTTTTCATATAAAACTCCTTATCGAAGAAACAATCAAACCAACAATAATTTTCCGTTATTATACATGTGAATATTTGACCTATCAATTTGTGTCAAGTAAACTCAAGATATGTTTGAAAAAGAAAATCGTTGGTGGGACCCGATTGCGGGGGGCTCATTGTTCCTGATTATTATCCTCGCCGCTTATTCTCTTGAGCTAACTTATTGGACTTATGATTTAAATCGCATCACATCAATTGCTTTAATAAGTGCCGTCGCAGGGATTCTTATTGGCCAAAGTATGTACCGACGAAAATTCTCAATCGCATTAGTTTTCTTATATACAGTCCTAATATTTATCTGGCAGTTCATCTTTTCTTTGAGTAGCGAACCAAAATGGGTTGATCGTTTAATCATATTGATTGACCGATTCCAATCCACTTTGGGACAAGTAATAGAAAATGTTCCTCTCGATGACGGCATAATTTTCCTCAGTTCTATGGCAATTATCTTTTGTCTTACGAGTATTACAGCTGGCTATTCCTTTACGCGTAATGGGAAGCCATGGCTCCCATTAGGAATCATTATTTGCATTTTTTACACCATTCAGTTTTTCTTGTCACCGTTCCGCCGAAATGGTTTAACGATTGTTGTATTTAGCTTATTAGCTATGCTTTTTTTTGGCCGTGTGTTTTATCTTCATCAAAATATAAGATGGACCGCATTAGGTTATCAAGAGGATAAAGAAACATCCGGATTTTTAGCAAAAACAATCCTTGCTATTGCCATGATTTTTGCGATCACCGCATGGAGTATTCCATTTCTTAATAATAAAATTTCACAAATAACCGACCAGGAAATTTATTACTCAAGGCGATATTATTCTGAATCTTGGGGGAGAATTAAGAATTTTTTCTATCCCCTAAAACCACAGGATGGGTATGGTGAGGGGTTATTTTCTGAAACTCTTTCACTAGGGCTTTCAAGAAGCCTTGAGGAGAATATAGTTTTCCGGGCTCATGTTCCTGAGAGCTCATCCTATTTTGGACGCTATTATTGGAAAGCACGCGCATATGCATTTTATAAAAGCGGATATTGGAGGAATGAATCACTTGAAATTAGTTCTTTGAATAAAATTGAGTTGAATCCGTATTTAGTTGATAATAATGAGATATTGCCCTATACGTTCACATACGAGATTAATGAAGAAATAATGATCACACCTCAAATCGTCATTGATGTGGATAGGGACGCGAAAGTTGGATTTTACACAGTAGAGAATGACAAGCAGGATGTGATCGATTTAATTGATAATGATTTAATAAGAAACGGTGATCAGATTACTGTATTAGGGGCATATTATGATTTTCAGCCTGATGACAAATCAGCCAGAGAATATATGTATCCAGAATGGGTACGATCGAGATATTTATCATTACCGGAGGATATTTCCCCAACCATAAGGGATCTGGCAGTTGAAATCACGCAAGATAAATACTCTATTTTTGACCAAGCATTAGCGATTAATGATTTTTTACGCAACACATATAGATACAAAGATAATGTAGAAATTCCACAGGGCGAAGATCCATTGGAATGGTTCATACTAAGTGGAAGAGAGGGGTTCTGTAATTATTTCGCATCGGCGGAAATCCTAATGCTCCGATCGATTGGCATTCCATCAAGAATGGTTGTGGGATTCTCACAGGGTGAACGACTTGCAGATGGATATGTTTATGAGGTAAGGGAAAAAGACAGCCATTCCTGGGTAGAAGTGTTTTTTCCGGAACAAGGATGGATCATTTTTGAACCCACTCCTTCCCAACCAAGTATCGCATATATACAAGGACCTGTTCCAGAAATAATTATTGAACGGCCAGAAAGATATTCGATGGATGACCAGGAGGGTGGGCAGAATTTTGAACGTGAAAAATATTTTGAGATAAGTGAAGAGTTCTTTGGAAAAGAAGGACCTATTCAAAACACAAAATGGAAAGATTTCCTTTGGATAACACCGTTTTTCATCTTATTACTTTTGCTTGTTTCAGGATTTCAATTTGTGGTTGTACGAGAGAAATCAATTTTATTGCCCATAAATATACAAAGAAAGCTATTGGAAAGGGAAAAGAAAATTCCTGAATGGATCAGAAAATGGGCAGATTATGAAAGGTTACCCATTTTGGAGAAAAATTATCAGGTGATCAAATTCATCACAATTATATTTGGTTTTTCCCGGGATTTAATTCAGACGCCAAAGGAATTTTTGCTTGATCTTTTTTCCAAAATTGATCTAAAGGATCATCATGGTTTAGATTTCATGGAAAAATACCACCAAGTGAAATTTGGGAATAAAAGAATTTTATATTCAGAAGAAATAAAAGCATCATATCTAATGATTGTAAAGTCAATTATTTATAAAAAAGTCTTTGGGATAAGAGAAACAATAAAAACACGTTTTAAAATCCTGCGCATTCATTGATCAAATAACGATCACTGCATCCATCAAAGATTCCAAACGAGCATTAACCAGATCGGGGAGTGATTGTAAGGTGTGGAGAGGAGTGGAACCTTCAACATTAAAACTTGCAGACACACTCCCCATCAATCCTGCACGCAAGGGATCGAAATGAGTGGTAAAGCCAGCTCCGAACCCACCACAAAATGTCGCGAATGTTCCAACAGTATCAATTACTTTTGATTGGTAAGAAGGGATTTTATATTTTTTACTAGTGACGGCATCATATAGATAATGAGGTCCTGTTATGTTAACGATAATTACGATTTCTACGCCACATTGTGCAATATATTGAATCATTTCCCAAACATCTTCACTTTTTCCCTTGAAAAGGCTCCTGATTTGATTTTCAGTTGCTAAAAATGCAGACGAACCTCTAATGAGAGGTGGTATGTCAAACCAGAACGAAGGATTCATGTAACCGTTGGAAGCACATAAGATCACATTGCCATTTGTTTGAGAACGGTAAAAAGGTGGGATCAAACTATGGCTGTAATAATCTATGGGGTGACCTGCCCCCACAATATGTACCAGTTCTTATGATAGTCCAACCCATTGAATT
>CAZBCD010000057.1:0-11136 GCA_964490205.1 uncultured Pelolinea sp.
CCGCCTGTGGTATTCTTAAATAATCACTGTTGCACTTGATACTTGAATCCAAGGTGGAAATATTCCACGTGCAATCTAGAATAGCAAGTTACATTTAATTTCTGTGATCATCTTGGAAATATCTCTTTGCCTTCCAGCCCATAATGGCTGTGATATTTGAGGCTCCCGCATTGCCAGAGCCATGTTCGAGAATATCCATTTTCCTAACCATCCTGCTGAGAATATATGCGGATTGGATGCATCCGAAGGCATAGCCGATAATAATGGAGATAACTGCCTGCCTGACCATTTATTTTCTCCTTTTGATATCTTAGTTTACACTTTGCCGTTCGCGGCTGATTGGAAAATACACCCTTGATACACTGTAAAGATAAATTTGATTCTCAAGTTTTCCCGCGTCTTAATAAAACTAGAATAATATATGCGTCAGCCACTCTTCATTTTCCCTCCATTGGAATAATTCTATACATTTATTGGTAATGAAAGGATAAAAAATTTTACAGGTGGTATAATAAACCAATCTCATGATCATCTTACACCTTCGTTGAGGTCGTAAGAAAAAGGAAACATCGATAATGTTTGAATTAATGCACCCACGCGAACAGCTGGTTGTCCTGATGAAGCGGTTGTACGAGAATAAACTGACAAACCTATCCGGCGGGAACCTTTCTATCCTAGATAAAAATGGCGATATTTGGATCACACCGACCGGGATCGATAAAGGCAACCTGCGCCCGGAAGACATCCTGCGCGTCAAACCGGACGGGACGATCGAGGGACTACACCGAGCAACCACAGAGCTGCCGTTCCATATAGCTATTCTCAAGCGGTGTCCGGATATCAGCGCAATTGTACATGCCCATACGCCCTCTCTAGTCTCATTCAGCTTCATCCGGCAGGCGCCGAAAACCAAGATTATCCCACAGGCACACCTAATTTGCGGCTCGATCGGGATCGCGCCATACGCGACACCCGGCAGCGAACAATTGGGCGAGAATATGGCGGATACTTTTGCCAAGGGGTATGATATTGTCATTCTTGAAAACCACGGGGTCGCAGCAGGCGGGAAGAACATATTTGAAGCAGTCAATCGGCTTGAAACGCTGGCGATTTGCGCAGCCACGCAAATCCAGGCACAAAGGATCGGACATATACACCCACTTTCTGACAGCCAACTGGAAGATTTTGCGACCAGCAAGAACGATTACGATGCGTTTACTCCAGCAAAGCCAGGTAGCACCGAACTTGACCTGCGCAAGCAAATGGCCAAAATCGCTCACCGCTCCTGCAAGCAATCATTGATGACCTCGCTGGAGGGAGATATTTCAACGCGCCTCAGCGAGCGCGCATTTCTGACCACACCTAACGGGAAAGACCGCCGGATAATTGAAGCTGAAGACCTGGTGCTGATCAAGGACGGCAAGCGGGAGAGTGGAAAGCACCCCGGACGGACTGTGCGCCTTCACCAGGCGATCTTTGAAAAGAATCCTGATGTGCAGTGCATCATCACCTCGCAGCCGCCCAATATGATGGCCTACGCGGTATCTGACGCGGAATTCAGCTCGCGATTGATCCCTGAAAGCTACGTCCTGCTCGGCGACCTGACAAAACTGCCATTTGAAATGATGCACAAGGCACCAGAAAAAACTGCCGGGGAAATCTCTTTGAAAAAACCATTTGCCATTGTTGAAAATGACTGCCTGGTTGTTGTTGGTGATGAGATCATGCATACATTTGACCGGCTGGAAATTGCGGAATTTACCGCCTGGGCGCTGATCGATACACAATCGATCGGAAAGCCTGTGACGATCAACGAAAAGAATATCCGGGCTTTGGAAAAAAGATTTCTATCTTGATCAATCAGATAAATAGAATTTATTCAGGGGGATCGAACCCTCAGCCTGCTGACGCATCTAAAAAAGCGCCTATCGGGTTTTTTTCACAATAGATATTATTGCAGCTTGCTAGTAAGATGAACCCTGGTTGAACAATTAAAATACTGGAACCCATTTATTAATCAGCAGATTCCTCAATTCCAATATTTTATAGGGATATAAACTAGAGCATAGGACTCATAGTCATGGGTTCCCTGTGAAGCATCAGGACTTCGCAAATCCATCCCTCACCATCTTTCATTTAATCACATAATTTAGGAAGATGGCACTTGTAACGCTTCACAGGAGCATTACAAGCCCTCATCATTTCTCATTTAAAACACAACAAGGAGAACGTTCCTTATCACTCTCCACTGGAGAGTGATAAACCCCCGCCATTTTTTGTTTCATGCCAGAAGTGGAAAAAAAGGATAGTCTCTGATGTTTGTCCTTTCTTCACATATCTGTCAAAACCCCTAATTTAGTGCCACTCATCAATGGATACTTCCGAGATCAGAAGATAGTAAGTTATATTTGATTCCTGTGATCATCCTGAAAATATTTCTTTGCTTTCCAGCCCTTTGAGGAAACAGCTCGATCAAATGTGATGTTCAACTTTTTTATCCATTCAACCAGATCCTCAGTAATGGCTCCTGATCTCATCCGCCATTCCCAGTTACCAGAAGTGCTGGATGGCAGGTTCATGCGGGCTTTAGTATCCAACTGAAGAAAATCCTGCAAGGGAGCGATGGCGAGTGCCGCAACAGATGACCAAACTGTTCTGATCATCTCGTGAGAAATATTCTTCTTGTGATTTCCGATATAACTCAGGAAAAACTTCTTTTCATGCATCGAAACCTTAGTAAACCAGCCCTTGGAAGTATCGCTGTCATGCGTACCAGTATATGCCACGCAATTTTGGGGATAATTATGGGGCAGGTATTCCTCATCTGCGTTTTTTGAGAATGCAAATTGGAAAATCCGCATGCCTGGAAAGCCATATCTCTCCCGCAGGTTGATCACATCTGCTGTAATCACGCCCAGGTCTTCTGCAATGAAGGGGAGTTTCCCCAATTCCTTCTCCATAGAATCGAAAATTGATTTTCCTGGACCTTTTACCCATTTTCCTTTTTCTGCTGTCTTTGATCCAGCGGGAATTTTGAAGAATCCAGCGAACCCCCTGAAATGGTCCAAACGAATCAGGTCCACGGTTTTTAATGTTTCCCTCACTCGTTTTATCCACCAATCATAATTTTCTGATTTATGTTTTTTCCAATCGTAAAGAGGATTGCCCCATAGTTGGCCTTTCTTGGAGAAGAAATCTGGAGGTACACCAGCAACGGAGGTTGGTTGACGGTGTTCATCCAAAAGAAACAAGTGCGGGTATGCCCAAACATCCGAGCAGTCGAAACCCATAAAAATGGGAGTGTCTCCAATAATATATATTCCCTTTTGGTTGGTATATTCCTTCAGCTTTTTCCACTGCCGATAAAATATAAATTGAAAGAAAGCGTGCGTGTCAATATTTTGAACATTTGCTTTCGTATATGAATTAATTGCATCTGGCTCTCTCATTCTGAGGGGCAACGGCCATTCGCTCCAGCTGACCAACTGATATTCTTCGCGAAGCGCCATGAAAATTGAAAAATCATCTAACCAAAACCTGTTTTTTTCTTTAAACGCTGCAAACTCTCGCGAAAGACGCGGGATCCTCTTTTTTTTAAAGTTTAAATATGCGTCATTAAGCAAGCTCCTTTTCCACTTAATAACCTTATCGAATTGAACCTTTTCTTTTGAAAATTTTGGCGTTTTTATGAGACTGTTTTTATCCAATAAATCCAGTTCCTGGAGATTTTGAAGATCAATGAATAAGGGGTTTCCCGCAAACGCGGATAAGCCCTGGTAAGGAGAATTGCCATATCCTGTAGGATTCAGAGGAAGAATCTGCCAGTATTTTGTTCCGGTTTTATCCAAAAAATCTACCCAACAAAATGCTTCTCTGCCAAGATCGCCAATACCATATTTTGCAGACAAACTGCTGATATGCATCAATATTCCGCTTGATCGCTGCAATTTCATCGTTTCCATCGCCGTTTAGATTATAAACACTTTTTTGTAGAATAAATCAAATTGCAGACTGATAGGAGGTTAGTGAAAAGCAGGAACATTGTAGATTGCTTTTGTGAATAGAGACGGGTTAGAAAACCAGTAAAAAGAAGAATGTATCTATGCTTAATTTTACAGAAAAGATATTTCATGATCTAGTATAATTGTGCAATTGAGAATTTTCCCAATATGGGATTAAATTAATCACGCGATTACGCTTAGGGTCGGTGATATGGATCTCTCGAAGAATTTAAAGGTTAGGAGGTTGCTGATCGCCTTAACCATTGGGCTTTATGTCCTCTGGGCGGGCGTCTTTATTTTTAAATCCTCATTTGTAGCAATCGATGGCAGTCGCTATTTCTCTTTATTCGATGATGCCATGATATCCATGCGCTACGCCTGGAATTTTTCACACGGAAATGGTTTGGTCTGGAATCTCGGGGAGAGAGTAGAGGGCTATACCAATTTTCTCATGACACTAATCATGAGTGCCGCCACATTTCTCTTCAATGAGAAGAATGCCGTGCTTGCTGTTCAGGTTTTTGGCATCCTGACGGTGATAGCGGTGGTTTGGCATGCCTGGAAACTTTATAGATTGGTTGTGGAAAACGATTCCAATCCTTTGCTTTTCGTTTTGTTTCCGGTTTTGCTCCTCCTGTATTATCCTCTCTCCTACTGGCCCTTGATGGGTATGGAAACCGGATTGGTCACCTTCTTCATTCTTCTTTCATTCAATACGGTCATTCAATTTGAAGAGGACAATCGCAACACCCAACTCTTCCTCTCTGCCCTGTTTGCTTCATTGTCCTACCTTGTGCGGCCGGATGCGGGTATGATAATCCTGCCAATCATGCTGTTCACCCTCACCCGCAAGGCGAGGTGGAAACAGCGCATTCTAAATGGAATCAAATTTGGATTGATCTTCCTCATCCTTCCGTTTGCGCACATGGTTTTTCGCTATCTGTATTATGGCGAAATACTGCCGAACACATATTTCCTGAAACTGACAGGGTTGACGACTGCGGATCGATTGAAGGCCGGTCTCATTTTTATTTACCCTTTTCTGACATCCACACTCCCTTTATGGGTATTTGCTAGTTTGAACACTGTATTAAACTTCACGCGCCGTAAATTTATGCTCTTTTCGGCTGCAGTGTTGTATGTCTTTTACCAGATCTGGGTTGGCGGCGATGCATGGAATTACTGGCGCATGGTCACCCCGATAGTCCCGATGATCATGATATTGTTTCTGAATGAGTTTTATGTTTTTATACGTGTTGTTATCCAATCAATAATGACCCCTCTTTGGGATAATTATCTGAATCGGCGTCCCTTCTGGCGAGTAGATATCCCGATAATAACAAAATTACCTAAAAGGGTGCTCAGCCGCATTCTTACGGTGGTTGGCATTGTATCTATTTTGCTGCTTTTTCTGGCGGATATCACAGGATTTGGGAAATCGGGTTTCGGGAATACCCAGCAGTTGTTTATAGTCACAATGATTGTGTTTATTCTTTTTTCCTGGCTTATCGGCGCTTCCGATCAAGTTTATTCAACACAAATCCATCATATTTTCTTTGCAGTCAGTATCGCAGCAGTTCTCTTATTTGCCAATTTGCGTTTTATCCCGCAGATGGTTTTCCACGCACTCCCCTACCAGACGCCACCCAATCGGAATAACGTCAATATCGCAGTCGCGATTAATGCGGTTACCGATCCACAGTTGTCAATGGGTGTATTCTGGGCAGGAACATTACCATATTACTCCCACCGCTATGCAGTGGATTTTTTAGGGAAGTCGGATACTTACATTGCACATCTTCCACCTGTGGAAGGGACTACCGTAAATACTCTTCCGGGGCACAATAAATTTGACCTGACATATTCCATTATCAACCTGCAGCCAGATTATGTGCCCGGCTTTGCATGGGGTGGTCAGGACATCACGGCGGAAGCGCGACCCCTGTATGTGCACGCAGAATATAAGGGAGTGGAAATGTATCTTCTGAAAGATTCCCGCAAAGTAAATTGGGATCTGTTGACTATAAATCCAGAATAATCCTTTTTCGAGAATTTTCTTGTAAAACCCTTTAAATATTTCCGAGACTTTCCGTCAAGGTCAATCCTGCTGGTTTCATCCAGTGGCAGCTTGTAATGTGAGAACAGCCCTAATAATATATTCTTTGATATTTAGGAATTATTTCTTAGTTGTGTCTTCAAGACATTTATTCGAAATCCATGAAATCATCGGTATAAATGAATGTGTTTTCCACGTCGGTTAGAACCATAAATTGGGCTTTTGGCAATTCATCTTTTTTCGCAAGGATGATCGCATGAGCTCCATTGGGCAGGAATTCATTGTTCTTTATATTATCAACAGGAATGTACATCTTTCTCGTGCCTTCGTTCAATACCCTGAACACCAATCTGGAAAAATCCTGTTTCCCAAAAAATATATCACCGGGACGGTCGTAAAAACCCCGCCCTCTGTGAAAAAATCGAGGGTGGATAATATTTCCCTCAATAGCAATCGAGGAATCATCTATGCAAAAGATTATCGCGCTTTCTTCTATTGTTTTGTATTTATCATTACTTATTAATTCATCAATGTTTTCACAAATTTCGCTTTTTTCTCTGGTCTGATAGTTTACAGGGAACAATTCTCTAAGAGGAATTATTGATCCAATGAGCAGAAAAAGGAGTATATAAGCTAAATTTTTCTGAAAGCTGAAGTCTACCGAAGGTTTTTCCGCCTTTGATATATCCTCGACTTCCATAAAAATATTTTGAGGAATCAAATGTAAAAAGTTAGAAATATTAAAAAAACCTAATAAAAATATCGGATAGACCAGCCAATCGACTGGCATGATAAAACGCCAACCAGAGAAGCGAAAAAGCGATGAGCTAATGTTAATAAAAACGTAGAAAGCGATACAAGAATAGCTAATCTTGCGATTATTCTTAAATAATGAGGCCAATCCAAATACAAGGAAAAAAAGGTTGATAATGGCGATGATTAGGTTTGATGGTTCATTATATGAATAAGCCTCAGCCCAAAAATTGTCTTCAATAAAAGATAACTCTCGCAAAGTTTGCTTACCATCGAATCGAATTGGAAAGACAAGGAAAGTGGATATTATATTGCGGGAAATATTATCGACAACATCATATGTATAACGAGATTTAAGGATAAATCGCAATGAATCAAGAAACCTTACTGGTTGGGTTTCTGGAGCTGATGCACTTAGATCTATATCGCCGGGGTTCGTACTGTCCAAACCAGCAAGAATATAATTGTCACGAAAAGAGGACATGTAATCTGGAGAATCAAACCAGAATTCTCCTGATATGGAATAATTCCTTATCAATACAGGTAATATTGTTGAGCTAAGACATACCAGAAAAAGGCAGCTAAAGACAAGGATAGATTTCCATCCTTTTCTGTAGAGAATGAATGCCATAGCAACAAAAAAAGGCAAGAAGATGAGGTATTGAGCTCGGTAAAGAGCCAGGGCACCCAGAATTCCCCCCAGGAGTACTGCGTAATATTTCCCGTCTGGCTTCTTGATCCACTTGATGGTGAGTAAGACCAGAACTGACAAGATCAATGTGGAAGGAAAATCACTCATCAATAATTTTGAATTTGAAACATTGGCTATATCAGACGCCTGAATAGCATTCACCTCTCGGAATATCGCAAATAATCCCATACCCAATCCAAGAATATTGCTGTGAATTTCTTTTCCAATAAGGTATAAGAATGCTGGAAAAAGCGCAAAAATTAGGGTTTGTACTAATATGACTTTTTCATAATCTAAACCTCCTATAGAATGGGTGAATGCTAAAAATACTGCGTGAAGAGGTTTCGAAATAATAAAACCATCAATAGCACCTGATATTATCCGCTGCCCTTCAAGACTATACTTTTCCGCGTCAGAAAATGGGTATGTTTCAAAGTTTGGCGGGAGTTTTTCTGGTGCGAAGTAATTATTATTGGGAAGCGGCAATTTGATCCAACTAATCGAAGCTGCTAGCCAAAGAAAAAAGAAAATTAATAGAGTGAGATGAACTAGAAACCTCGCTTTTTTTTCTTCTTGGAAAATGGTAATTTTTTCAAATCCATTTTTAGTGAAGATGAATATAATCATTAATCCACAAATATATATTATCTGCCATTCAAGAAGTGGTACCGCAAGATCATTGACCGTGACATCCTCTGTATACAAACCCAGTCCCGTTAGGCAAATTACTCCAAAAAGGATAATAGCAAGAAAGAAAAAGGGTAAAAGATCTATTATTCTTAAATGCTTGTGTTTTTCCTCTTTTTTTCCAAAGATCTTTGGGAGGATAATGATGAAGGACAAACTTGTGATATTAATCCAAACGCTTATCGGTAAAAGCCGTTGATTGATAAATGGATTAATCTCATAATTCAATAGGTGATAGAAAAAGAGGCTGCTCCAACTGATTATTGACAGGATCACTGTAAAAGGATGAATAAACTTTAAATTGTCTCTAACATTCAATCGTGTTATTAAATTGTTAAAGTAGAAAGGATTCTTCTTTTTTAAAAAAAGGATTACTAAAGAAAGAGTAGTAAAGAATGAAGGGATTGAAATAAGAAGCAGTCGCCTAAGGGAAAATCCAAAAATAATTCCTTCCGTACCCGTGGGGATTAAAAACAACCAGATTATACATATTAGCCCTTCAATGCTGATAAGCGAGAGAAGAAACTGGAAACGACCTGCATGAAAGATTTCTTTTTTGTTTAGATTTTCCGACGTTGGCATTTGTTCCATCCTTTTAGGAAAATTAATTAGTCTTAAATTGAAGCAAAAAGTACAGCTTTCATATCTTGAAAGAATACCATATCTGGCGACAAAAATCCCTGGTATTTTTGAGGAGGATGGTTCAATCTAGATCGCCAAAGATGAATTTTTTTGATAGTCTTTGCTGGTCTTATTAAGTTAAAGAATATTTCAATTGGAATCTGTTTAGATACTCGGCGATAATCCCAGCATAAATAACTGCTGTTCTGGTGAGACTCTGAATATCCACCCACTCATCCGGCGCATGCGGATTGCCGCCAATCGGCCCAAAACCGCACAGCGTCGGGATGCCAGCTCCTATCAGCATATAACCCTCATTGCCCGGTCCTGCGCCTCTTACCTCCCATCGCTGCCCATGAATCGCTTCCGTGTAATCCTGCGCAATCATCGCCAGCGGATGGTCAACCGGTATCGCTGCACCTGGGATTTCCACTTTCCTTACAATTTCTATTTCTAACCCGGGTCGTTCCTGCTTAACTTTCTCTATTATTTTGATCACTTTTTTCATCACTGCATCATTTTCTTGTCCGGGAAGCAGGCGGATATCTACCATCGCACTGGCTTTATTGGGCACAATGCTGGCATAATCTCCACCGCTGATGAGCGTGCCCGGAGTGATTGTGAACCCAAGGTGCTCAAAACCCGGATAAGGGGATGTCTTTATCTTCATTCTTTCCAGTTCAATTAAGATCTCCGCCAATCCAGTAACAGCGTTTACTCCTTGTGTATGGTTATGCCAGAAGGCAAGGCCGGCATGCACAGATTCGCCATGAGTTGTGATTTCCAATCTCAGCAGACCACGGTGGCCGATACAGACAATATCACTGGCATACGCATAGATCGCACCCCTGGCAGTTAAATGCCCTTCATCCAGGAGGTAGCGTACACCCAATGGACTGCACGCGCCTGATTCCTCATCAACCACGCCCGCCAGGATCACTTTTTGGTTATCAGGATCAACCATTCCCATATCTCGCATAATCTGCAGGGTATATAACCCACAGGCAATTCCCGCTTTGTTATCTGCGGTGCCGCGGCCATACATCCTGCCGTCACGGATCGCCGCTTCAAACGGCGGCGAGGTCCAGTCTTCCGGTTTTCCCTCCGCCACAGTATCGATATGTCCAATTAACGCAAACCCATTTTTCCCATTTCCATACGACACAACCGCATTCGGGTGATCACTATTCTTCGCGACAAGGCTGCCCTTTAACCCCAATTTCTCCCCTTCCTCAATGATCCTTTCCGCAACCGGTCGCTCGGTGTTCCGCCCATTAACGGAGGGGATGCGCACCAGATCCTGCAGAAAAGATGTCATCTGCCCGGCATACCATTCCGCTTTCTCTATTAGATTTTTTGTATTAATTCGGTTCATAATATTCGCTCCCAAGTATATCCTTGCGTTCAAGTGGTTTTCGTGGTCACTCACAATTCTATATCACAAAGCATTTTTTTCTTTGAATAACACAATTTTTTTTCCTGTATAATCAGACGGACGTAGAGAGGTCCTAATGCGGAGAAATGTGATCATCGATTGTGATACCGGCCTGGATGACGCGGTCGCTTTGTTATTGGCGATCCGCTCACCAGAATTGAACGTTAAAGGCATCACATGTGTAAACGGTAATGTTAGTCTGGATAAGGTTATTAATAACACCTTGCGGGTGGTTGAACATTCAGACATGAATATTCCCGTTTATGCCGGTGCCCGCACCGCGCTCATCCCGGATAAGTCAAAGGATGATGCGTCTTATGTACACGGCAAGGACGGCCTGGGGGGTATTCCTTTCCCCGGCCCCACCACATCAATCATGCCGCAGCACGCAGTTGATTACATTGTGGAAACCATTATGAACGCAGAAGAACCCATTGATTGGATCACTCTCGGCCCTCTCACCAACGCTGCTCTTGCTCTGCTCAAAGAACCACGCATTTCAAAACACGTGCGTATGCTTACCATGATGGCGGGCGGTGTAAACGCTGGAAATGTAACCCCATCCGCGGAATTCAATGTATATGCTGATCCAGAAGCAGCGCGCGTCGTCTTTGATAACGATATCCCAAAGACTATGGTTCCGCTCGATCCGCTTTGGGACGGAGGATTCTTGACCAAAGAGAATCTTAGACAAATCTCTGATGCCAGCCAGTATTCCTGGTGATACTATGAAAGCGTCCCTGCCAAATTGCTAAACTTGAAGTAACCATTCAACAAGTTAGCAAAGGAGGAACGCTTATGTACCCATTCTACCTTGGAATAGACCTGCATCTCAAACGCACCTATATGGTATTGATGGATGCCAAAGGGGAAGTAATCGAAAAAGGACGCA
>CAZBCD010000058.1:0-11126 GCA_964490205.1 uncultured Pelolinea sp.
GTGTAATTCTGCAAGCAGCCACAAATCTAATTTTGAGTACTTCGCCTTCCTCTTAGGATCAGGCATCCATCCATCTAGATTTGCATAGGTCACAAAGAACGAATACGTATTCCATAATGTCAATGTGAAATTACGCAGCACTTCAGAAACAAGGCCCGCGGAGAAACGCCGCTCCTGGCCGGGGGGGCTGGCAGTGTAGAGATACCAGCGCATCGCATCTGCGCCTTGAGTATTAAGAACTTCCCATGGGTCGATAACATTACCCTTCGACTTCGACATTTTCTGCCCTTCTCCATCAAGTATCAAACCAAGGCAAATGACATTTTCAAATGAGGGTTTCTCAAACAAAAGGGATGAGATTGCGTGCAGTGAATAAAACCAACCTCGAGTTTGGTCAACCGCTTCACAAATATAGTCAGCTGGAAATTGTTTTTTAAAAGATGCTTCATTTTCGAATGGATAATGCCATTGAGCGACAGGCATTGCCCCAGAATCAAACCATACATCTATCAATTCCGGCACACGATGCATCTGTTCCCCGCACTTAGTACAGGAGAATTCAACCTCATCCACATGTGGACGATGCAGGTCTAATCCTGTGAGATCTTTCCCGGTCTTTTTAGATAACTCACCCACAGATCCAATGCATTCCTGGTGACCGCAAGCTGAACACTCCCATACTGGCAGCGGTGTTCCCCAATACCGTTCTCGCCCAAGTGCCCAATCCACATTGTTTTCAAGCCATTTCCCAAATCTTCCATCCTTTATATGATTAGGGTACCAATTTATCTCCTGGTTCAATAAGACCATTTTATCTTTCAATTTACTTGTGCGAATATACCAAGTTTGGCGGGCATAATAGAGTAATGGAGTAGAGCACCGCCAGCAGAAGGGGTATGTATGAGTATAATCTTCCGATTTATATAGTAATCCCCTATTCTTAAGATCTTCGATTATAAAGGGATCTGCATCTTTCACGAATTTTCCAGACCACGGCCGAACTTCCTGGATAAAAGTCCCGTTAGGAGAAACTGTCATTAAAACTGGGAGGTCTTCTTCAAACGATATTTGCATATCATCCTCACCAAAAGCGGGGGCAATATGTACCATGCCAGTCCCTTCATCAATCGTCACGAAATCCCCAAATACAATACGGTGAGCAGGTTTTTCAGTAGGAAGAAATGTATATAAAGGTTGGTATTGTTCGTCTTTTAATTTTTTTCCTTTCAATATTTCAATTATTTCAACCTTTTGATTGCCAAAAACCTTTTCAACAAGAGATTTCGCCAAGATTAGTTTTTCTGTTCCCTCTACAATCCCGTTTTTTACTTCCCGTTGGACAACTGCATAATCAATATCTGGATGTACTGCAACAGCAACATTTCCCGGCAATGTCCATGGAGTCGTCGTCCAGACAAGAAGAGAGGTGCCGGGATCATCGACGAAAGGCATTCTAACGTATACAGAGGGATCAGTTGCATCTTTATAACCTAAAGCCACTTCATGATCAGATAACGGTGTCCCACAGCGTGGGCAGTAAGGAACAACCTTGAATCCTTGATAAAGCAGTTCTTTATCCCAAAAATTTTTCAGAATCCACCACACCGATTCAATATATGAATTCTTATAAGTAACATATGCGGTTTCAAAATCAATCCAATATGCAATCCGTTCAGTTAGTTTTTCCCATTCTTGAATATTGGTGAAAGCGGATTCACGACAAAGGTGATTGAATTCAGCGATTCCGTAATCTTCAATCTGTTGCTTATTTTTAAAACCCAATTTCTTTTCTACTTCAATTTCAACGGGTAAGCCGTGAGTATCCCAACCGCCCCGTCGGGAAACATGAAACCCCTGCATAGTTTTATATCGGGGAAAAATATCTTTAAAAGCGCGTGCGAGCACATGATGAACACCAGGCATGCCATTTGCAGTGGGAGGGCCTTCATAAAAGACATATTCTGGTTTATCCTCTCGGTTTTTTATCGAAGCATGAAAAATATCTTCTTTTTTCCAAAATTCTAATATGGATAATTCCATCGCATTTACGTTCAATCTTGATGATACTGGTTTAAACATCCGGCCTCCAAAATTTAATTAAAAAACCGCCCCATCAGGGACGAGAATTTTCCCGCGGTACCACCCCGGTTTCCGATTATCGGACTCTTTATAAAAGCATTTAACACTTTTTTCTGGGATAACGGTCAGAATTACCGGTCTCCTTAATCATCATACTCTGATTTTCAGGTCGCAGCTCGAGAGTGATTTTCAATTAATTTATTATCTGTGCTTTCACCATCCACAGATCGCTGTCAATGTAGTTAATCTACTCTTCTCCGTCTTAGCTCTTCGGTCAAAAATTATCTCATAATCCGAATAAAAAATCAACGTTCATGATATTACACCATAGAATAATGGCAGCGGATCACAAGGGATATCTGACCAGCGAATGCTTTCTTTTAATCGGATTTCAGCCGCTTTTGTTTTTTCAGAATTATTGGAAAGAATTGTGAACAACACGTCATTTTTATTAACTTGTTCACCAACTTTTTTGTGAACGAGTATACCCACCGCCAGGTCGATCGAATCAGTCTTTTTCGCCCTTCCCGCTCCAAGACTCACAGCAATCTCACCAATCGTTCGAGCATGCACCTGTGAAATAAATCCAGAACGACCCGCTTTTACTTCATGTTGTATAGACGCTTCTGGTAATTTTTGGGAATCATCAATGAAGGAGACATCACCATTTTGAGCAATGACCAATTCACGGAACTTATTCCACGCGGATTTGTTTTCTAATGTAGCTATTGTGAGATCTTTTGCTTCATCTAAATCCTCCGCTTTCTTTCCCAAAAATAGCATATGGCTGGCGATCACCAAACAATGTTCAAGAAAATCACTTGGGCCCTTATTATTCAAAGTATTAATGGCTTCCTTTAGTTCAACTGCATTACCTACTGCTTCTCCCAGTGGTTGGTTCATATCTGAAATCACCGCTCTTACTTCTCGACCGCTTAATTTACCGATAGCAACCATTATATTCGCAAGCTGTTTTGCTTCCTCGGCACTCTTCATAAAAGCACCATTACCAGCTTTAACATCTAAAACAATGGCATGGGCACCAGCAGCAATCTTTTTACTCATCACAGATGATGCAATCAATGGTAGCGAAGGTACAGTTCCCGTGACATCTCTTAATGCATATAATTTCCCATCCGCAGGTGCTAAATCAGCAGATTGTCCTGTAAGCACGAAATTTAATGCTTTTAGTTGGGAAAGGAATTCTTCTTTCGAAAGATCGACCCTATATCCAGGAATTGATTCCATTTTATCCAATGTTCCACCACTGAATCCCAACCCGCGGCCTGACATCTTCCCCACTGGTAAACCACAAGCCGCAACGATCGGTCCGACCACCAGAGTCGTTTTATCACCAACCCCACCAGTGGAATGCTTATCCACAACTATTGGCGCAATGGTTGATAAATCCAACACTTCTCCAGAATCTGCCATAGCGAGTGTGAGGTCTGTTGTTTCCTGGTCAGTCATTCCATTTAACAACACAGCCATTGTCCATGCGGATACCTGATAATCAGATATATCCCCATTTGCCAATCCGTGAATAAAGAAATCTATTTCTTCTTTCGAGAGTTGCTTCTTATCCCGTTTTTTAATGATGATATCAACTGCTCGCATAACTCACCTCAAATATATTCCACTTTTTAGAAGTAAATTCCCTCTTGCGAGGGAATTCAATTTTGTACTATTCTTTTGGTTTCAAGAAAATAGTTGCCTTACGATTAGATCCTTCGCCAATGCTTTCTGTGGTAACGAAAGGATGATAGCGTAGTTCCAGATGAACTAACCGGCGTTCATTTGCCGGCATCGGTTCGAGCACCTGTTTTCTTCCGGTTTGCACAACCTGATCAGCCAATCGGCGCGCTAACTGTCGAAGCTGGCGTTCTCTGCGGAATCGATATCCCTGAACATCAATCATCAAAGGCATCCAATTGCCCATTTCCTGATTTAACATCAGGCTAGTGAGATATTGCAGAGAATTCAATGTCTCCGCTCGGCGGCCGATTAGAATACTGAGGTCTTTACCAGTGATCTCTATCAGTACCATCGTACGGTCATTCTCATCCTCAGGTTCAAGAATCCGTGAGGTCGCGTTTGCGGTTACTTTCATGTTATGCAGTAAGTTTTTTACGATCCTCTCTGCTTTGACTTTTGCTTCCTCTAAAGGATCATCAAACACTTCATTTTCTATATGGATAGGGATTGGCGATTCTTTTTGTTCTTTTCTATCTTCTGTGGGTGATTCCTCAGCAATGGATAAACGTACACGTACCTTGCGGTTTCCCATACCGAGGAAGCCGTCCTTCCCTTCATCAAGCACTTCAACAGACACTGCATCTCTTGGCAGTCCCAGTTGGTCCAAGCCCTTTTCAACAGCTTCCTCAACGGAAGGACCGATAATCTCCAAAGTTGTTTTTTGCTCATTCATTTTTCTTTACTCCCTATTTTTTATTTTCCGCTTTCTTCTCAGGGAGAAGATTTTTAAAATCAAACCGTCCCAAGATCGCATATTGAATGATACTGAAGAGATTAGAAGCCAAAAAATAAAGCGCTAACCCTGAAGCCAGAGAATACGCAAACCACCCCATCAATAACGGCATGTAAATATTCATCATGCCAGACATCTGGTTAGTTTGGCTATCCGCAGATGGTGTTGCGATTAGCTTTGTTTGCAGGTAAGAAGTAGCTGCTACTACAATCGCGAGAACAGGAATCCCAAACGAGAGGCCGGGGATAAAAATCCTCTCCGGACGGCCGATATCCATCCATAAAAATTGGCTGTTCAGAGGTATCAATGCCAAAGGTTCCTGTAATCCTGGAATAAAGGAAAACAAATCCTTCAGCCAAGGTAATATTTTTGGAATCAGGTTTAACATCTGCAGCGGAGCATCTGCCATTGTCTGAATGATACTCTGGTAGAGGCCAATAATGATCGGGAATTGGATCAGAGTAGGTAAGCAAGATGCAAATGGGCTGATGCCTTTCTTTTTATAAAAACTCATCTGTTCCTGTGCTAATTTATCTCGGTCGTTCTTATATTTCTTCTGGATATCAATCCATTCTTGGTCATTCTGCATTTCCTGCATAGCTTGGCTGCTCTTAATCTGCTTCGACATCAGCGGCCAGGATATAACTTTAATAATGACGGTGAAAAGGATTATTGCAAGGCCAAAATTTTCACCGATCAAATCGTAGATGAAAAGCAGAGCATTTATAAAGGGTTCTATAATGAGTGATTCCCACATGTTAATTTCCTATTCTTCTTTTTATTTTTAGTCAATTGGCAAAAATGCCCAAGCTTCAAAACCGTTCAAATCGTACGCCGTAAGTAAGGAAGTCTCACTGGCAGGAGCGAAAATAACCTGTTCTCCAAAGAAATTTACAGCTGAATATATCGGATTTTCTAAATTCGCAATTGTTTTTGGTTCTTTATTCAAATTGATCATGAAGATCTTTCCTTCATCTGTTGCGAAGACAGCACCTTCCTGATAGGCAGCACCACTGCTAACCACTTTTCCACCTGCTGAAAAAGGCGATGGCCAAAGGGCTGAACCATCAAGCACATTAACCGCATGGATATTGCCATCAGTATCACCAACGAAGATTGCTTCATCCGTTACCACAGGAGCACCCCAAACCGCCCCGAGATTTCCATTGTTATCAAAACTCCATAACAGTTTTTCACTTTTTACATCAATGGCAAAAAGTCTGCCTTCAATCGTAACCACATATGCTACGCCGTCATCCAAAACTGGGTCTCCAATAACCGCCATTTCTAAATCAATACTCCACTTTGCGTTGGTCAGAAGAGTTTTACTACCGTCCTCAGCATTTACTAGGTCATCTTGGGAGAAATCCTTATCAAAGGCGTAAAAAATATGATCCATTGAAGCAAGATAGATCATATTCTCATCTGCAAGCGGTTTGGTCCAATTTGGTCCAACTGCCTTGAATTTCCATTCTAAATTACCCTCAGTATCAAGAGCATACAAATAATGATCAGAATTGGGTGCGTATACCATTCCATCGGATATTAAAGCTGGTCCAATATAACGGTCATTCGCCCCGTTAAACTCCCATTTCTTTGTTCCATTAGTTTGATTAAGTGCGGTAAGTTGGCCATCGTAATCCCCCACTACAACGAACCCATCACCGGCGACTGGAGACGCATATACCTGCTTGGAGTTGTCTTTACTTGACGGGTAACTCCATAATAGGCCCCCATTTATTATATCTACTGCAAAGGTCTGAGATTTATAAGAAAGATACGCGGATTCCTTATTAATGGAATACCCAGGCCAACTAGATGCTGCACTCGCGCTTGTGCATCCAGTGAAAAGGAGAATCAAACTTGAGAGTATTATTAAATTTGTAAAAATTTTCTGTTTCATATTTTCCTTGTTCCTATATATATTTGATTTATGGTACAGGGTCATGCCCACCTGTATTAAACGGATTGCATCGGAGAACTCTGTAAATTGCCATAAAAAGACCCTTTATAGCACCATATTTATATACAGCTTGATAGCCATAATGTGAGCAGGAAGGATAAAACCTGCAAGTATTGCCAAGAAGTCCCGGGGAAATTATTTTTTGGTAAAATCGGATAAGAGCTAGAATTAAAAATTTCGGGAAATTAAAAAATGTTACCCTAAAATCCCTTAAAGAGGGCTCATTCGAATAATCTTGTTCAATTAACATTTATTTTTTTTCAATGATAAGACCAGCTTCTAAAAGCAATATGCTGATCGCTTCCTGTAAATTATTATAACTTGCTATAGTACCAACAGTTCGGGCATAAAAAATCAGATCCCATCCTGATTTTACATTACTCCATGAATCAGCAACGCAAGCTTTCATTCTTCTCTTTATAAGATTTCGTGTGACCGCATTGCCCACTGCTTTGCTTGCAACAAATGCTGCTCGCGAATATTCCTTATTGTTTGGAATAAACACAAGGACAGCTAACTTATGATGTCTGGATTTGCCTTCCTTTTTAACATAAGTAAAATCCTTTGTTCGTGTTAAACGAAAATTACGTTTCACTGGTTGATCCGTAATTCATTTCCATCGATTTTAATTAATAAAGAGTTACATTTATTTACCAGCGGGTATTCTTTGTATGATTATTCTTTTTTACTGCTAAGCGGTATCGACCTTTTAGACGCCGCCGCTTCAACACGTTCCGACCATCGGCTGATTTCATGCGCTTTCTAAAGCCATGTACTCTCACGCGATGCTTAACCCGAGGTTGATAAGTCCTTTTTGGCATAAATTATTTACCTCTACCCATTAAATTAACTTGGCAATTATACCATACTGATATCTGTAGGATTTATATCTTCAAATCCAAAAAACCTCGATGCAGGATAAACCGCCTGTGTTTCTAAGAGATCATTTTTCCAAATAGATAAGTTTCCTTAGCCTCCTTGATGTTTACGTTTGATATCATGTTCTGCAGATCTTTATTCGCAATAACGTTCACACGAAGGTAATTCCCTGTTAATCCACTTAATAAGAAATCTCCATTTCCAAGTTTTTCCGTTTTCTCCCATAGTACAGATACTTTCCGATCAATGAATTTTTTCTTATACTCAATTTCTGATTCGGAAACTACTTGCCGCATTTGTTTACTTCTAATTTTCTTTTCCTGTTCTGGAACAAGTTGATTAAATTTTTCAGCTTTTGTGCCAGGCCTGGCAGAATACCTAAAAACATGGCCACCCGCAAAATTCATTTCTTTGACGAAAAGTAAACTCTCTTTGAATTCTTTATCCTTTTCTCCCGGGAACCCGACCATAATGTCTGTTGTAATAGCTATCTCAGAAACATGTGACCGAATTTTATTTACAAGCTCGCGAAACTCATTTGATAACATCTTTCTCCCCATTTTTCGCAGAATAACATTTGAACCTGCCTGAAGTGGTAGATGAAGATGTCGACAAAATGCGGCGTGATTGAAAATCGGGAAATAAGATTCATTAATATCCCATGGCTCCAATGAAGATAGCCGTATTCGGAAAGGCGAATACCTTAAAATGATCTTATCGATCAATTCGGGAAGAGTAAATCCACCTCCAAGATCTTTTCCCCAGGATCCTAGATTCACTCCTGTTAGAACAATTTCCTTAACACCTCCCAATAATGCAGCTTCTACGTCTTTAAAAATCTCATCTTCTGTTTGTGAATGGCTTTTACCGCGAGCGATTCTCGTAATGCAAAAAGTGCATTGGTTATCACAACCATCTTGTACCTTAATAAATGCCCTCGTTCTCCGCTTTTTACCTGGCAGAGGTTTTCTGATATTTGGAAGTGAAGATGAGGCTAAGTGTTTGCTGTTTAAATCTGAGATTATGCAATTCTTAATATCATTTTTATATAAACCTACAACCGCCGGTAACTCTGTGAGCGCTAGCGGATCAATTGTAGCGTAGCATCCAGTGGCATAGATCTCTTTGCACCCGGAATTTGCAATTCTCCGGATGAGCTTTCTTGAATCCGCGCTTGCTGATGCAGTAACCGCGCAGGTGTTCACAATTGCCACATCTGCTTTCGATGCGTCCCCAACCACAACATGCCCCACATCTCGCAACCCGGATGCAATTTTTTCAATCTCGCTCTGATTCAATCGGCAGCCAATGGCATCTAAGAATATCTTCATTCAAGGAACCATCACAAGAAAATTATTAAACAGAACTGCTGTTTCATCTGCTTCTGAAAAAGAGCCGGTTATCAAACCACTCTTTCCCGTTGTAAGATCCTCATCAATTAAACTTGTTTTTTCAACACCATTTATTGAAAGCGTCAAAGTATTTCCTTCGCATTTCGCTAATATGTTGTTTTCCTCTCTACCTTGGTGGATACTTTCATCGAACTCCATATTTTCAGAAGAAAGCAGTTTGTATTCTCCTTCAACGACTTTAACAATACCGTAATATCCATCTGATGAAATTAAAAACCCATAATAATTTCTATCATTGAGATAACGGCATACGATCCCGTAAGCATTATCGTTTGTGCCCAACCTTTTCCGTGCAGTCGTTTGGATCAGCATTTCTGAGTAAGAGACTTTGTTTGTGGTGATGATGTCCAGATTGGGTTTGCTCACCATCATAAGCAAACCCCCCTCAAAAAAACTGACCGTTGACTCATCAGATCTAACCCATATATCCCAATTCTCATTCGATGTAGAAAAGTCATCGGCAAAGATAATATCCCCACTTGAATAGGGGCGCTTGAAAAATTGGCAAGCGAGAATGATTGTCAAGAAAAATATGACAAAAACAATAAAAATCAGCGGTCGTTGATTTGTGTCCACTAGAAAACGCATCAGCCATAATTATATAATCGAAATAGAAATTGTAAAAATCTTCACACTTGACACAAATTCTTTAGCATTAATAATCTCTCATTTAATGTGGACTTGACTTCTATCCATGCGCGAATATTATCTTCTACTTTTACATTTTTTTCGTTAACCACATTGGATTAGATACATGTATGTTTGAAAGATTCAAAGGAACGGTAAAATGGTTGGCTACCTTGTATTAAACAAGGTCAGATTGTGGAGTTCAAGATTATTGAAGGTTCCAAAGGTTTTTAAGCGTCAGAAATTATTCCGGTCGTCTAATAAAAAAGGGGCAAGATTCTTAAGAACACAAGCCCTTGATCTGTCCAACTCTATACACCAAATTTATAAGCCAGCAATTTAGCATACTCTAGGATGGTAAATTTCCAACCGTCACGGCTAAGGAACCACGTACGAGAGTTGTACCAGGATGGAGTTACCGGGCGAAAGTATAGTCTAATGTTTTGTTCCGAAAATATATCTTTGAAGATGGTTGACGTTCTTTTAGTATGGTAAGGGTCTGTAACAATGATAGCGGAAGAAAATTGCCGTCTTTCAAGCAGTTGTTTGACTGCATATGCCTCCTCCAGAGTACTGGTTGCTTCAGAATCTGTTATTAATACGTTCCCACTTGGAACACCATTATTCAATAATTGAATACGAAGGTCAAAACTCTGCAGATAGTCCAATTCTTCAATACGCACGCCAGTCTCGGTTAGAACGATTATGCGCGCATATTTTTCACGGTATAACTCCAGTGCTTCATTCATCCGTCCCTCATCACCGCCGCCCATGATTATGATTGTATCCACAGGGGTTAGATCATCAGCAATAATGAGGTACGCGCCAGCAGCACGAAGAAAAAGATATCCAATAAGAGAAACTAATAGCAGCGTAATAACAACCCCCATTGCTCCTCCAATTATATTTAAACACCCTTTTAAACAGGAGTTTTTCTGATTTTCATTGCTCGTCTCCATGCTTATCTACTTAACGCTCTGCCTGCCTAATAGAAAGAGCCATTTTATTCAAAGCTTCCATTAAAATTGGTTTTGGACATCCAAAGTTTAATCGGACAAACTTTTTACTGTTACCTCCAAACATCTCCCCATCGTTCAAAGCGACCCTCGCGTTTTCTAAAAAAAACTTGAAGGGTTCTTCTTCTATGTCTAATGCACTGCAATCCAGCCATGCCAAATAGGTGCCTTCTGGAGAATGAATCCTTATCTCTGGAATATTAGTCCTGATGAATTCAACAACTAGTTGACGGTTTTGATCCAAATACTTTATTAACGCTTCCAGCCATTCTCTCCCGCATTCATATGCTGCTTTTGCGGCAGATTGAGCTAATATATTCGGCTCACCAATCATGCCATTTCGTGTACTAGTCATTTTATTTCTAAGGATTTCATTTTGTACTACTGCGAATGAAAAATGCAATCCGGGAATATTGAAGGTTTTACTTGGTGCCATTAATGTGATTGTGTTCATTGCAAATTCTTCAGAAAGAGATGCAATCGGTAAATGCTTATGCTCTGGGTATACCAGATCACAGTGGATTTCATCCGAACAAATTAGTATATTGTGAGTCAGGCAGATCTCTCCCATACGTTCAAGTTCTCTTTTGCGGAAAACTCTACCAACAGGATTATGGGGATTGCATAATATAAAAACGCGAGTATCATCCCTAATTTTGGCC
>CAZBCD010000059.1:0-10990 GCA_964490205.1 uncultured Pelolinea sp.
GTAATCCTTCCATTAGCTCCTTTGCCATGATACTGTCTTGAGTGAACTTTTTTCGGTAGAGTAAGAGACTAACCACGAAACAAAACATATGGGATAATGCAAATGTGGATGATAATAATTTTTTAACTGCCGCTGCAATTGGTCATGTTGCCCATGAAACCCTCCAAATCGAAACAAACGCAAACGTATGTGGGAATACTTCAAAGGGTTTATTCGCGGTCACTGAGAAAGAAAAGATTCTATTTATCTCTCAACAAACGTTTAAAGGACCTTTGACCATCAATACTAACGAAAAATTACCTGCACGTCAGACAATTTCTCGCGACACACACCTCCAGCTTTCCACAGATCGAATCAGGTTCATTCAATCTGGGCTAGAAATCAGAGTCAACCAGCAAGCACACGTTTGGTCCCCAATGATTCTAAATAAGCTGGATTTCAATCTTGAAGCATTCATCACCAGGAGCGATCAAATCAGGCGTAAAATGATCACTCAACTTTCTAACCAACATCAGGCACAGGAATATCAGACCAATGTCTTTAACAACCTAGAATCTGCCTTATCTACAAAGGACAAAGTCGCTGTTAATAAATCTTTATCCAATTTACTGGGTTGTGGTGTGGGGTTAACTCCCTCCGGAGATGATTTCATTTGTGGTTTTCTGCTGGCAGCGCATGCGTGGGCAGAAATTCTCTTTCCCGGCTTTTCTCTACAAAAAACGATCCGGAAGATTGTCGAGGTTGCATATGAGAAAACAACCACCCTCAGCGCCAATTTAATTGCCTGCGCGGCAATTGGCAGCGCAGATGAACGCATCATTCGCTGTGTAAAATGGCTGAACAGTGGTGGTCATTCAGCAGTATTAACAATGGAAGAGCTGCTATCCTACGGCAGCTCTTCCGGGTTAGATACTCTGGCAGGGATGCTGGCGTTAATCCAATCATCCCCAATCGTTCGTCAAGAACTTTAGATCTACCTTAATACCAATCCAAATACATCTTCTCCGGCATGTTTTCTAACCGGCTCCCAAAACGCTTTTAACTTCATCCCGGTTTTCAACTTTTTAAAGTCGTCCACCTGAATTTGCCCCATCACCTTTATTTTGTTTGAGAATTCAACCACCCCGATTTTCAGAGTACGGACATCAAACCCCCAGGGAAGGTTGTATATTTCCGTGAATGCCAGTAATTTTGCATCTCCCTCAGGCATGATCTCTTCAAAATCGCGTTCCAGGCAATCAAGGCAGCGATCATGGAAAGGGTAATGGATTCTTCCGCATTTCTTGCACCGATAAGCTGTGATCTTCAGTTCGTCTATCATTCTGCCCTCCTCAGTACAAAAGCTACCACATTATTTCCAAATCCGCCAAAGTTCAGGGTGAATCCTGTTTTTGCACCTTTAACCTGGCGGTCTTTCCCCAGCTCATGGCGAAGTTGGAAAACCACATCTACAACTTGTGCTACCCCGGTTGCGCCCACCGGATGGCCGCGTGCTTTCAGGCCGCCCGACATATTAATTGGGAATTTCCCTCCCAATGAGGTCTCACCTTTTTCAACCGCCTTTCCTCCCTCCCCTTTTTTAAAGAAGCCCGCGTGTTCACTTTCAGCGATTTCGAGAATAGTGAAAGCATCATGAAGTTCCGCAAAATCCACGTCCTTTGGAGTCAGTTTTGCCATTTCAAACGCCTGGCTTGAAGCCAATGTTACCGCTTTCAAATCCGTGGGATCTTCTCTTTCCTGCAGCGTATGCGTATCCGTCGCCTGTCCAAAACCCGCCACTAAGATTGGTGTTTTTTTCGATACATTTTTAGCCAATTCCAGCGGGCACAGGATCACCGCTGCAGCCCCGTCACTAACCGGGCACATATCATAAAGATGCAGAGGGTCAGCCGCCATTGGATTATTGACCACAGAATCCGGGCTGTCGGCAATACCTTCCTTGGTAATGATCATCTCGACATGTGCGTAAGGATTCAGTGCTCCCATCTTTTGGTTCTTGATGGCAACCGCAATCAGCTGATCTCGGGTAAGGCCATATTTCCCCATATACAAGCGTGTAAACATGCCCGCCATTCCCGGTAAAGTGATGCCGTATGGATATTCCGCTTCCGGGTGAGTCATCGTGGCAACAAAATCGGTTCCTTTCCAGCCAACAACCTCCCGCATTTTCTCCCCGCCTGCCACAAGCACATAATCATAATAGCCAGAGGCAACTGCCAATATGCCGTTCTTAATCGCGGATGCGCCGGATGCGGGTCCATTCTCAATCGCATCCGCTGCTGCCGGAATCAAACTCAATCGATCCACTAAAGCGCTGGCTACTGAGGTTTGATGCTGCAAAATCCCCGCTCCCATATTCGCGACATATACCGCATCCACACCTTTTTTACCCATCCCTGCATCATCCAACGCATTCAGTGATGCATAAGCCAGCATATCCAGCAGGGAATCCTCATCTCGCCGTCCGAAGGGGATCATCCCCGCGCCAATTATCGCTACCTGTCGCATTTCTACCTCCCTTTCACGCCACAAATCTTTTCTCTGATTGTATCCTCATCAGCGACCATAATCTTATCCATCGCCTCCTCGAGCAGCCTCTTTGATGCTGGACGTTTTCCAGCCACCAAACGAGGTTTGGTTTCAAAATATAAGTCTCGCGTTAGTTTATATGAAGAAGCACCCCCCAGTTCATGCTGAACACCCTCCTGTTTGATCAACCCATATTCGATCATCCAGCGCCGGAATCCTATTGGACTTTCCGCGGTGATCCAGACTTCCTGCTGACCCAGAAATTCGATATGGTATTCCATTTTCGCGGCAAATAAGTGCGAGCCAACCCGCAGCCCACGGTCAATAGCAAGCGTGTGATAACTCATGCCGATGTCTTTATCAACCATCCGCCCATTCACAATCCCGACCAAATAACCTTCAACCTGCCCTACCAAACAATACTCATTTCGGACGCGATGCCGATACCATCCTAACAATTCAGCGTATAAACGTGCCCCTACAATATCATAATAATCACGTGGGATTTCCAAAGTTGGCCGTACCGCCTGTAGTAAGACCGGCACATCTTTAATGTCCGCCTGCCGTACAATCATCTTTTTCCCATTCGCTAATGTGATCATTTTGGGCGGATATTCCGCCATTTCAATCGCCGGTGCTCGTAGAAGGGCTTCCAGATCCATATCAACTGCCATTTTTCCTCCTTACCTAAATAAATTTACTCAAGATTTTTCTTAGTGAGAGCGTTAATACTTTCAATGTGAGCAGGGTTATAAACATCACCAAATCTGGTTTTTGGGAAGTCCTTTGCCAGCTTTGCAACCTCTTGATATTCATCATCATCTAAGAAAGCGACACAGCGCCCAATACTGGATTCACCATCCACAAAACGCCATGGAAAGAATCCAAGGGTTACCCTGCGGTTCACAAGCAGGTCAATTTCCCCGCCAATACACTCCGCGTGAATGATACCGTGCGGAAACATTTCGATGTGCATCAACTGGTATTTGGTGTCATCAAAGAACTCGGCTAAAGGTTTGCCGTGTTTCTTCTGGAAAACCTGATCTGCTTCCCGTGCCTGGCGCGGCATCCAATTCCGGATGATGGTGTTCATCGGGTGATCCGCGCTTCCGCAGTCCACACCAATCCAGCGAAGTTTTTTCTTCTTTGCCCACACAGCGAATTCCCTGTCTGGTCCAGGATGTTTCACCATATATCGAACCTCATCAGCAAACGGCATGTCCCATCCAAAATGGTGGTAGCCGGTATGGATGATCAGGATATCACCTTCCTTTACTTCCACCCGCTCTTCGACCATCTTGCTGGTGTACACATCATAATCCCCGCACACATCACTCAAATCCACCACTGCAGCTTCGTGTACTAAAAAATCCATTTCCAGAGAAGCAATGTCTTTCCCTGGTGTGAAGAAATGAATTTCGCCGTCTAAATGGGTACCAAGATGGTTAGAATGCGTGACCAATTGTCCATTCGCGCCATTTGGAGCCAGGCGTTTAAAATATTTCACTTGAAGGGGTTCATAGGTCGGCCAAGCTGGTGTTCCAATTCCCAATGGAATTGTTAGATCGATATATTTCATTTTTTCTCCTTTTTAGAGCAATAGGTTTTATTAAATTCATTGAATGCATCTCGAAAACATTTCTTTGGCGCTCGCAGCATTCCTGCCCCAACCATTCCAATTCCCGGTTTGCGGTGAGCAATCCCGGTGTTGATGCGGGGAAGAATCCCTGTTTCCATCACCCTGCGTACATCAATTCCCAATGGCGTCCCGCGGAAACCCAGCGATGGTATCGTGAAATCCTTATGTTCTGTCTGTGTGATCTCATACATCTCAAGAGTAATATCCTGTGCCAGGGATGGGCTTCCGCCCACAAATTGTGTGATCGCTGGAGCCGCTGCCATCGCGAAACCGCCAAACCCAGCAGTTTCTGTGACCGTACTGTCTCCTATATCTGGATTTGCATCCTGCTCAGAAAAACCCGGGAGATAAAGCCCATCCACTACGCCTGCAGGTGCGGTAAACCATCGGTCTGGCATACTGGCAATACGAATTCCAAAATCGGTCCCGTTTCTTGCCATCACAGTCAAGATCGTACACCCTTCCACTCCTTCCGCAGGCAGCAGCATCGCTTTCCCCGCCGGCATGCTCAGATTTAGAAAGAAGTGGTCATTTCCATTGATGAATTCAAAAATATTGGCAATTTCCTCCGGGTTCTTTTGTACTCGCAGCAGGGAAGGTGCGATAGACCGCATAAAGAGAGAAGTACCCGCTCGATTCCTGTTGTGGCATTCATCACCCATATGCAGTGCCTGAGCAATCAAGTTTTTCAGATCGATTCCATCAGGGATCTTTTCAAGTGCATTTGATAAATTTGGATAGAGGACTTTCTCCATCCATCGCAGGTGCTGATAGACTTCCTCCCCCATACCTCCATACCGCAGCACTTTTCCCAATCCTTCATTCAGTGTTGCGTAAGCGCGTACATTCCAAATGGGATTTTCAACAATAAAAACAGGCATTCTGGGTGAAACAATACCAGCCATCGGACCCACCGTTTGATAATGATGGCAGGGTGAAAATTCAAATTCGCCGGAAGCAGCTAATTTTTCTGCTTCCTTTTCATCCTGGGCAAATCCTTCGTAGATCAGCGCCCCCATCACTGCGCCGCGTGTTGGACCGCACATCCGCTTCCACACCACCGGTGGCCCCGCGTGTAAGATCATCCTGTCATGCATACCCGGGATGACATCTTTCGCGATACCCATTCCAACCAATACCGCTTTTGAACCCATGATGCAGTTTACCGCGTCCTGATTCGCTTCTTCAATACTTATGCCGGAATCAGTATACATGAGATTTGGATAAACTTGCTTTGGAGGCTTCCAATCTATTCGTTGAACCTGGATATCCTGTGTTTCAAGCGCAGCAGCCATGCTTTCGAGGCCCAGGTTTGCGATTTTCAAATCCTTGCCAAACAAATTCGAGATCTTCTTTTTATTCACATTCACTCCCGGATCTATTTTCATGAAGTTACAACCATTCCAGCAAGCCGAGCAGACTGTGCATTGGTATCGCATACAACCGCGCCTGCTTCTTTTAGCTTTCTTTTGGTTTCTGCTAAATCCTGGGGGTCATCTTTCGTCCCGGTAACAGAGGTGATCACGATCAGCTTCCGTCCCTGCTTGTTTGCGTCCTTTTTTGCATGACTGATCGCATCTCCCAGCTCCAATCCCGGATCCGGATGCGCGCCATAACCGATGACCACATCCAGCACAATCACCGCGGTAGTTGGGTCGCGGCTTGCCATCAATATATAGCGCGTGCGCAGATCATTATCGATCATTGGATGTGGCCTTCCAACCGTGAACTCCTCCTCACCTAGGTCTAAAGCAGTATGGAACTGTGTTGCATCCTTCTTCTTCAGATAATTCTTTTTTTCTAACGGTGCGTTTGAAAAAACCGGTTCATTCAGCAGGTCCTTCCAGATCACCTGAGCTTCATAACAGAGCGTACCACCTGAATACAAACCGCGGATGAATTGTTGCTCTGGCTTTAATACGTTTCTCAATTTCTTCGCTTGCGTCGGTTGCTTCTTCCTTTCGGAACATATGAATGATTGGTAATCAGGCACATCCGCGCCCATTATGACAGCTGCGGTAAGCGCGCACTCCTCAAGTGTGCGAGTGAAATGGATATTTCCATCCTGTGATCGCTCAAATCTCGCCCCCAGCGTACAGATAACGCATTCTTTTTTTCCAGCTTTTAGAACATCGAGAATATTTTCTATCACTTCATTATCAGCCGGTTTGCTGATCAGAATGATCGTCTTCGTGTTCACATCTTCAATTAATGCCTTGATACTCGCGATTGCCATAAGGCCGCCCACCTTCTTGCTCAAATCGCGACCGCCGGTTCCGATCGCCTGTGAAATTCCAATTTCAGCCCAGGCTAAGATTGTACTGACTTCCTGCAATCCGGTTCCTGCGGCGGACACAATCCCTACAGGGCCCGTTGGAAGCGCGTTCGCAAAACCCAGCCCAATACCATTGATGATTGCCGTCCCCGCTCCTGGTCCCATAAGTAAAAGCCCTTGTGATACCGCGTACTTCTTCAGGAAAACTTCATCTTCAAGAGAAACATTATCGCTGAATAAAAGCACATGCAGTTCATTCGCGAGCGCTTCCCGTGCTTCCCGTGCCGCGTATGCACCCGCCACTGAGATTTCCGCAAAATTTATTTTGGGGTTAAAGCGCACAGCACTCCGTATGGATTGAAATTCTTTTTTTAATGATCCCGCTGCCGCTGGCGACTTGCTGACCAAAAATTCATCTATTTGAGATAATATGGCATCTGCTCCTTTATCTTTTTTTACTGAAATCACAAGATCATCAGCGGCCGCAGATTGAGCTTCTTCCGTTAACAAACCAGCTTGTTTTAAGAGGGCTTTATTGGCATCAGTTCCCATCAAGACAGCGGCGTCTACAACCCCCTCGATCTTTTTTATTTCCATCGCGGCTAACATAAGCGATACAGAATCAAGATACTGACCCATAACAACGCGTGTTCTAATTTCCAATCGTCCTCCAAATCATTTTTTGTTGAGCTGAGACTCCTGAGCCTCTTTCATTTTCAAGTGAGTAAATATCTTTTCCGCTGTGAACGGTGGACCTTCCATCCGAATCCCTACAGCATCGTAAATAGCATTCGCGATTGCGGCTATTGTCGGCACCATTGGATGTTCTCCAACACCTCTCGCTCCCCACGGGCCATCATCCTGCGGAACTTCAACGATTAACGAGTCAATTCTTTTAGGTAAATCCATTGTTGTAGCAATGCGGTAATCCACAAAATTTGGGTTTTGCATTTGCCCATCTTTGAAGATCATCTGCTCGAATATCGCGGAACTAATACCTTGCACAATCCCACCTTCCATCTGCGCTCGGACAAGGTCAGGGTTAATTGCCCTGCCAACATCAAAAGCGGATACGGCGTGAATGATTTCTATTTTTCCAGAGTCTAAATCTACTTCAATTTCAAAAGCTTGCGCGCCGGTAGTGTAATGGACTACTGCCCGTTCACCCTGTCCTGTATCTTTATCCAATCCCGTTACATAACTAGGCATGAATTTGCCGCGTCCAAAAATCGGGCCGCCCACCCATCCTTCAAAATCCTTATTAGGTATGCCGTATACTGCAAAGTCCTTCAACGGAATTTCGCGTTCGCTGACCTTTGAAATTACAACTCCATCCATTATTTCCAGGACCTTGACGTCTTCGCCCCATGCTTCTGATACGATCTCAAAGATTTGCCGACGTGTATCTAATGCAGCTTCCTTGACTGCATTTCCCATTGACCAGGTAAGGCGGCTGGCTACGGTCTGCCATTCATAAGGGGAATAGTCTGTATCTACTGGGCCTAACACACGGATAGATTCAAAAGGCACACCCAGAGATGCTGCTGCTATCTGAGCTGCCATTGTAAATGATCCCTGACCGATCTCCTGCCCTCCTACTCCCAGTAGGATCGTGCCGTCCTCATTAAGTTTAATGGTCGCGCTGGATCCTGGATTTGGAGGCATGGCAGGTGCTTTCCACATCGAAGCGATCCCTTTTCCCCGGCGTTTATTCGGAGGGCATGGCTCACTTGGCTTACCCCATTCCACCGCATGTGCAACTTTTTCAATGCATTCTTTAATACCGGTTGGGTGCATTTTCATGCCAGTCGCCAGAATATCACCGCTCTGGACTGCATTCAGCATGCGAAACTCAACCTTATCCATCCCAATTGCTTCCGCCAGTTCATCCACGCATTGTTCGATGCCTGTATGGAGCTCCGACATCCCGAATCCGCGGTAAGGGCCGCCAATTGTATTGTTGGTATACACGCAGTAGCTGTCCGCTCTTACATGGGGAATATCATAAGGACCAGTGCATGAATAACCGCCCGCCCGTGTGATATTTACGCCATATTCCGTAGAAGCGCCCCCATCCCAGTACATCGTATTTTCAAGTGCAAGAATATTTCCATTTTTATCGCAGCCGATTTTCAATTCGATCGCCAGCGCCTGGCGCACAAAGTTGGTATAAAATTCCTCCTCACGGGTCAGGCGCAGTTTCACTGGATACCCCCTCGCTTTCAATGCGAGAGCAATAGGCAGCGCCTCCATTGTTAGGCCTGCTTTGCAGCCGAACCCTCCCCCCACATAATTGGCAATCACCCGGATATTTCTGGGAGACATCCCCAGTACTTTCGCGATTAGATCACGCTGGGCAAATGGGGATTGTGAACTCGACCACAAGGTCACTTTTCCGGTGCGATCGACTTTGGCGACAGTCACATGCGTTTCTATCGGAACATGCTGAATATGTGGAATGTAATAGTTTCGGTTCACGACTGCTGCGCACGCGTCCCAGACTTCATCAGGATTTCCCTTCCGAATTTTAAAATGATTTGAGATATTGGTCCCTGGTTTTGGAAAGATGAAATTCGCGACTTCATATTTTCCTAAATCTGGATGGATCAGGGGAGCGTCAGGTTTGATAGCGTCATCAGGATGAAATACTGCTGGCAGTGCTTCATATTCCACTTCGATCAAATCCAAAGCCGATTCAGCTATTTCTTCATTGACCGCCGCAACACCGGCCACCGGCTCACCCACAAAGCGAACTCGGTCGCGGGCGAAGATATGTTTATCCTTCAAGTACAACCCATTCCTGTTAGGGAAATCCACACCTGTCGCGACAGCTTTCACTCCGGGTAGTTTTTCTGCCTTACTCGTATCAATTGATTTGATTATCGCGTGTGGGTGCGGGCTGCGTTTTATGCGCGCAAAGAGTAAATTTCTTCCAAACTGCACATCATCAGTAAAAACCGCCGCGCCGGTGGCTTTTTCCTGCACATCCACTCTTTGAACATCCTTACCTACTAAATCGGGAATTTTTGCGTTAGCCTTCATA
The DNA here is from genome assembly GCA_964490205.1 of uncultured Pelolinea sp. Classification (GTDB taxonomy): domain Bacteria; phylum Chloroflexota; class Anaerolineae; order Anaerolineales; family Anaerolineaceae; genus Pelolinea. The sequence continues at coordinate 9,487 of CAZBCD010000059.1, forward strand.
GAATCTCTCCTATTTCCTGGCAGTTTTTTTTATAGCGATGATAATGCGCTCATACCCTGTACAGCGGCATAAGTTCCCCAGAAGCGCCATTCTTATTTCTTCATCACTTGGATCAGGATTTCGCTTCAGAAGCGCGAATGCGGAAATGAGCATCCCGGGCGTACAAAATCCGCATTGGATCGCGTTCAAGTCCATGAATGCTTTCTGCAGTTTCTTCATAGGCTCTTCTTCTGAAAGACCCTCAATCGTTTCTACAGATAATCCACTGCATTCAATCGCCAAAACCATACAGCTGTTCACTGGTTCTCCTTGAAGCAGGACCGTACACGCGCCGCATTCCCCAGCCTCACATCCACTCTTTGTGCCGGTCAGGGTAAGATTTTCTCGAAGCATATTGAGCAATGAGAGATTTGGGGGTACATTCAAAATTTCCTTACTCCCATTTACAGTCACTTGGATATTAATAAGTTCCATTGATTTCACTCCTCAGAGTTTTTTCAAGCAAGATTAAAGTGGAATATTGAGTAATTTACACGTTTTTTCAAGCCCTAGTAGGGCGAGCATCTGGATCATATCTCTGCGGTATTGAGCGCTGCCGCGGATGTCATCTATTGATTTGCATGCCTTACCGCAAGCTGACGCGGCTTGTCTGAGTGTATCGCGGGTAATGGACTTTGTCTTCAGGATATCCTGAGCCAGATCCGCGAAAATCACTGTTGGAGCTACTGCTGTGAGTGTTAGCAGGAATTCATAACCAGATGGTGTATCCTTCTTTACATACCCAAGAACGGTAACGGCCGCGATTGCCAGGTCTCCAAATTTATTTCGGCCGATGCTCTGATAGGTCCCCTCTGCGGCCGATTGGGGGATCGGGATAGAAATGGATTCAACAATCTCACATGGCTGCAGACTTGTTTTCCCGGGACCCTCAAAGAAATCCTTCAGATCAACCTCATGCTTGCCGTCCGGTCCAACAATGTGCACCTTGGAGCTGTATGCCAGGCACGGTCCTATTGTATCCCCACAGGGTGAAGCATTGCATAGATTGCCAACCAATGTCGCCCGATTTCGCAATTGATACCCACCAACTTCCAGTGCCGCTTCCATTAGAATTGGATAAAATTTCCTTGCTTTCGTATGGTTTATGATCTCATTCAGACGCACAGCAGCGCCAATGGTTAGCCCCTTTTTTGGGTCAAACTTAATTTCCCGAAACCCTTTAATGGATTTCAAATCAACCAGGTATTGCGGATGGATTCTTCTATCTCTCACCTGGTTAAAACAATCAGTGCCGCCAGCATATGGTCGGGACTGATCAGCGTGTTTATCCAAAAAATCTATCGCTTCTTTTGAAGACTTAGGTTGATAATATCTAAACTCAGGAAGTCTTGGATGTGGCTGATTCATGTATATCCTCTTTTAACTTGATAAATAATGATGATATCTATGTTGTAATACGTCATACCCTGCAGGACATATTTTTATCTAAGTTAGTAGAGTCCGC
>CAZBCD010000060.1:0-10812 GCA_964490205.1 uncultured Pelolinea sp.
TATGTATATCCGTAGGTTTCCATGATATAGGCAGTCCCCCGCACCAGCGCCGTAACACCCGTAATCACTACGGTCGTTAATCTATCAGCACGGTGATTGCTCAATGGAAATACCACACCGCTGCTCTCTTCTTCTCCGATATGAAAACGCAGCTCTTCCAGTTCAGCTCGGTCGCCCAATAAAGAAAAGGGGATATTTAATATATATCCAGATGAACTGAAATCCTTATGGATAGGCGAAAATCCATCAATCGCCAGGACCTTCCAGGCAGGCCCCAGCTGCTCAAAGGGTAGAATCGCAAACGCGTTCCCACTCTCCCATGCCCCACTGAGAAGCTCTCCTGATGAAATTACCTTCACATTGTCGGTGGATGCTGGACCCCAAATTTTATCAATAACTGCCTTCGTGCTGCCGTCAACAAAAAGTACTTCAGCAGGAAAATCCAAGCGTACATTTCCCTGCCAGAATGCCTGTAGGTCTGTACCTGCTACATCTTCACCTATATAAGAAAATGGCGCAGCCAACACGTACACCCACTCGATGATCGGATCTTCTGCGCTCACATCAATTTGAATATTCGCGCCATCGAGGGAATTGGATATTTCAATTGCTTGAATAGTATCCAGTGTATCAATCAACGTATCCGAAATATAAGGGGGAACGCCAACTATATATGAACTGGGATATGTTGTTGGTGATGCGGTTGGCGATGGTTCCGGTTCACCCTCAGGAGCATTTGCACATGCGTTTAGGAAAATTGCCGAGAAAAAAAATAACGGCAATATTGTTTTTAAAATTTTTTTCATTGAAATTGATTGTATCAAAGCAAGGTTATTTGTGCGCGTGTCTTCAGATGTTTCCTGATCTGCTTATCTAATTCACGAGTTTCCAATTCAATTTTTGCCAATTGGGTTGTGAATTTCTTCCTAATAGAAATATCTGTCAGTGATTGCAGGTTGATTCGCACATTTGCGCCAGCACTTGTTATTGCCGCGACAGCCAGTGCAGACGCGGTTCCCGCATCCGTAATCGCATTTTTATTTCCCTTGCTTGCAGCCACAACAGCTAACCGCATGACTTTCAGCGCTTCCTGGCAAGTTTTCAACGGAACCTGTGCTGCTAAAAAGGTTGCTGCCTGGACTGCTGATTCCCGCTCCTGCTTCTGCTTTTCTGTCTCTTTGGGCAATCTATATGCTTGCATCACCGCATCAAATGCCTCTGCATCCTCTTTGATCAATTCAGATAACATTTCCCTCAGCTCATCTGCCTGATAGACAATCTCATCCATTTCTTGTTGAACATCCGCATATTTCTTTTTTCCGAGTGTGATCCTGCCGACCATCGCGGTCAGAGCAGCAGCTTCTGCGGCTGTAAAAGCAGCGGCTGATCCCCCCCCTGGTGTGGGTTCTTTACTTGCCAGCGCGTCCAGGAATGTAAACCCTGCGCCATCATCAGCAGGGTCATCATTTGCGGCCTCCAATTTGCGCTCCAGGATCTGCTCGCTAGAAAACTGGTCCAGCTGCAAATACCAGATGGCGGAATCAATCAAAGCTTTCTGTGAGATCAATCCAACCAGTTCGCTGTGATGGATCGCTGTGCCGTACCGTTCGGCTTCCCTGCGAATCATTTCAACTACTTGGGGAATAGCTGTTTTATTGAAATTAGTCAGATTCATAGATACCTGGGCCTGCCCTTCAACTAATACTCCCATCGCTTTCACAAAACGCAGCCCGCCGGAAGAGAACCGGACAGTTCTCGCGATCTTCTTCGCAATCGCTGTATCGTTTGTATCCAAATACACATTGAACGCGATCAACGGTGCCCGCGCACCAATCACTGTCGCGCCCGCTTTCCCTAATTTTGACGGGCCAAAATCTGGTTTCCGGGCAGGGTCTGTTTGAATTAATTCCTTTAATCCCTCATACTGTCCTTTGCGTATATTCTCCAGATTCTTCCGTTCGGGTATCCGCGCTGCCTCTTCATAGAGATAGGCAGGGATATCCAGTTCACTTCCCAACTGTTCCCCCAACCGTTCGGCTATCTCAACACATTCCTTCACGCTCATATTCTGGATCGGTACGAATGGCACCACATCCGTCGCGCCGATGCGCGGATGTTCTCCTACATGTGTATCCATATCGATCAACTCACTCGCTTTTTTGATCACCTTAAACGCAGCTTCTTCAACCTCCGCTGGTGTCCCTAACAAAGTAACAACGGTGCGGTTGTGGTCTCGATCTGAATGATGGTCCAGGACTCGCACATTCTTGAAAGGTTTAAATACACCAAGGATCCCTTCAATCACGTGTTGGTCTCTTCCTTCAGAAAAATTCGGAATGCATTCAACGATTTTTTTATCCATATACTCCTCTCCCGATTAATAAAAAATTATAGCTGATAGCAGCCATAATTCATATAGACCATCACAAAATCCCGGAAAGAGATCTTTCATTCGATTACCCAATCCCCCTCCTCACGGCTATTTACCTTCTAATAATTCTTTCGCCTTTTTAACCCGCTTACTGCGTTCTTCAGAGTTCAGGATCCGTTTGCGGATGCGGTAAGCAGCCGGGGTTACTTCCAGCAGTTCATCATCCGCAAGATATTCAAGGGCTTCATCCAGGCTCATTGTTCGAGGAGGAGTTAACCGAACATCTATATCCCGGTTAGATTGCCGCATATTGGTCAGCTGCTTTTTCTTGCAGACATTCAGGGTAAGGTCATCAGCGCGAGAATATTCTCCAACAACCATCCCTTCATATACTTCAACACCAGGGCTGTAAAAAAGGACTCCGCGTTCTTCCGCATTCTTCAATCCATAGGTATTGGTTGTCCCTCTTTCCCACGCGACCAGAGAACCATTAGACCGCGAATCTATTTCACCCATCATCTGGTCATATCCATGAAAGATAGTGTTCATCACGCCTAAACCTCGAGTAGCCGTCAGGAAATGATAACGGAATCCCAGCATGCCGCGCGTTGGAACGATATACACTATTCGCACGCTGCCACCGCTCAATTCACGCATATCAGTCATTCGCCCCCGCCGCACGCCCAGCATCTCAACAACTGCGCCTGTAGTGTCCGAGCTCGTTTCAATGTGAACTTCTTCAAATGGCTCCAATGCCTTCCCATCTTTGCTCTGGCGAAAAATCACCTCCGGGCGGGAAACCTGAAATTCATACCCTTCCCGGCGCATGGTTTCGATTAGGATCGCCAGATGCAGTTCTCCCCTGCCTGAAACAAGGAAGTTTTCACTGCTTTCAGTTTCTTCCACACGCAGCGCAACATTCAGCCGAAGTTCTTCAAATAACCGCTCCCTTATCTTCCGCGAAGTGCCCCAACGCCCTTCTTTCCCGGCAAAGGGCGAAGTGTTTACACCAAAGGTCATCCGTACAGTAGGTTCTTCTACTCTGATCGGCGGAAGTGCCAGCGCATCCTCCGGATCAGCCAATGTCTCACCGATTTGGATATCTTCCAATCCCGCGAGCACAATTATTTCCCCGGCCTGTGCCTGTTCGACTTCTTCTTTTTCCAGTCCATTATGGACATAAAGGTAGCGAGCTTCTTCTGGAATTATCTGCCCATCAATCTTGATGCGTGCCAGCGCCTGCCCGGCCCATATTTTCCCTGAATAAACGCGCCCCAGGGCAGTCACACCGCGGTAGGAATCATACCCCAGCGACGTGACCAGCAGCCGCAGCGGTTCATCCAATTCGACTTCTGGGCTTGGGATATAGTCAAGTATTGCTTCAAACAATGGCTTGAGGTCATCCCCGAGCGCAGGCGTATATCCAGCGTGTCCGGTCGTTGCCTGTGTATAGACAATTTGAAAATCCGCCTGTTCCTCCGATGCACCTAGTTCAATGAACAGGTCAAAGGTCTGGTTTACCGCAAGTTCGGGGTCAGCACCGCGCCGGTCTACCTTATTGATCACAACCACCGTTTGATGGCCCTTTTCCAGTGCTTTTTTCAGCACAAATCGCGTTTGCGGCATCGGGCCTTCCGCCGCATCTACAAGCAGAAGCACGCCATCGACCATATTCATCACGCGTTCCACCTCACCCCCAAAATCTGCGTGTCCGGGGGTGTCCACAATATTGATCTTCACCTGCTGATTTCTTTTCTCATCCCAAACGGAAATAGCCGTGTTTTTAGATAAGATCGTGATTCCGCGTTCCCGTTCAATATCATTGGAATCCATCACGCGCTCTTCAACCTTCTGGTTCTCTCTGAATATATGCGCCTGGCGCAGCATTCCATCAACCAGGGTGGTTTTCCCATGGTCAACATGCGCGATGATAGCAATATTTCGCAGGTCTTTTCTTCTGGTTTTCATCTTTCTTTTTATGTTTCTCCGGTATGTACATATAAATACCTCGACCGATGTGGCCGAGGCAGGTTTCTCTGAACCGCTAATATCTTATCAGAAAGCGTGAATTAATGGGTTAATAATTTATTAAATCAATTCCTTAAAAACCGAGGCTTTTGCAAACCCAACACCGATCATACTTGTCCCAGTATGGGCGCCAAGAACAAACGAGATTTGGCCGGTTGGCAGCCAATCACAATTGAATGCGTTATTAATCTTATCTCTCAGTGTTTGCGCGCCTTCCGGATTGCCGGTATGAACCACCAGGACCCGCATTTTCTCTTTAGAGGATATGTTATCTCCCATGATCTTGACCAACCCATCTATCGCTTTGGTGAATGAACGCGCCTGACCCTCCTGGGTATAGTTGCCAAGTTCTTTATGCACACCTATCAATGGTTTTATATTCAGGACAGAAGCAACCAGACCTTTCATATGGCTGATGCGCCCGCCATGAATCAGGTATTTCAAATCCTTTAATGTATATAAAGTCGATGTAGCCGCAGCAACCTCTTTTAATTTTGCCAGAATCTTCTCTTTTGGCCATCCCAATTTTATTCCTTTCACAGCTGCCCACACCTGCCACCCCGCTGCGGCGGATAAGGTCTTTGTGTCCACAATTGTGATGTTGGCTTCCGGCACCATTTTTTCTGCCGCCAGCGCTGAATTGACTGTGCCGCTCAAGCCAGAACTTATGTGTATCGATAGGATATCCGGGTCTTTTTTCGCAATCTCACGGTATACTTTCGCAAATTCACCCGCTGAAGGCTGTGAAGTAACCGGCAGCACATCGCTTTCTTCTAATTCTACGTAGAAATCATCTGGTTCAACATCTCCGTCTTGAAAATTCTTTTCACCTAAATTAACTCTTAATGGAACAATGGTGATATTGGCATTGACATCGCTGTCCTGCAGTAACCCCGTATCGGTCGCACTGTCTGTTACTATTCTCATGGTTTCTCTCCTTATACCTATTAGATATTATATCCTGTGATTATCTATCTCAAAGAACGGAACCTATAAAAATTTTGGGTTGGATTTCATAATTACTTGGCTTATTGTAGATATGCCTACCTACAGCGAGTAATAGGACAGGACTGAAATTTTTCGTGACATTAATTTCCCGCAGCTGATTCTTTATACGGCCGGGCAAAACGATCCTTGAAAGCATTATTTTTCTTTAACTGCATATCCCAGTACATGCTCATGAAAGGCAGTTTTCCCACCAGCTTCACCAGCGGAACCAGTACAGGTGATATGCGCTCAAAGGAGCAGAATGCTTCGACCGATTCCCGCTCAAACCCGCCTTGTTCAGCAAGCTGCTGGCCGAGCGCGTGCAGCGCAGCGAATATCTTACGGTTCATCTTTTCTGGTTGGAGGCGCACACCTTCGCATCCGCCGCGCACCAGCGTCCCCAAATAGGGACTATTCAGCCGATCAGCGAGTGTCATCAGGTACTGCTCCACAGAGCGTGAATGGAGCGCTTCCGAGAAGCCGGACTGCACCATGAAAGCTATCGGAGGATTGCCCTCACGCCGCGTAAAGGGCTGGAGCGCTTCAATGAACTCTTTCACGATCCCCGGCATGCCGTCTGTATATAAAGGAAAGCCGATCAGCATACACTCGGCATTCTGGAAATAACTGGCAAATTCCGCTTTCTTCTTAATCTGTTGTAAATGATAGATTTCCGCCGTGTTCCCTCCAATCGAGGTAAAACCGCCCATAAGATGCTTCAGTAAAGTGGGCGTATTTCCCCTCTTCCCACGCGGAGAACCGTTTAACACAGTCAATTTACGCAATGTTCCTACCCTGGCACATTCCAGCTCAGGGAAAACCCGATTGAATTCATAACGCTCGTTCTCAAGATTCTCAATCCGCGCAACTGTTTTCTGGACGGATTCTTCGGTCGTGACCGCGAACGCCAGGCGGCTCTTGATGTTCAAAGCGGTGCGGGCGAAGATCTGGCTCACAACCGAGATATTTTCTTCAGTATCCGCGCTTTCCGGATGCAGGAGCAGCCCAAAAAGCGGGTAGCGATCATAACGTGGCAAATGGTGCATTTCTCCTTCAATGATATCTATATATGGGTGGACGAGCGGGATCATACGGTCCATTTTTTTCTTCAGTACGGAGGTGGGAAATCCCATCACCAGCGGCGATGCAAATAACACAAAATCAGAATTGATCACAACGCGGTTGACCTCCCGCGAATCATCATCAAACACACACATGCCCGGTGTCTGCACCCAGCACTTGAAGCATCCCGCGCAGTGATGGATGTCTTTATCCTTTATGATCAAATGGCTTATTTCGTGATTATTCTTCCTCAACGTTAGAACCAGATCACTCAAATATGCTTTCCATTTTTTAGGCGTGCTCTCTAAGGCGCCATCTAATATGACAATCTTCATATTCTTCTCCAGAATTCCTGATAATCAAACCAATGATAATTCCACTATATAATCATATACGAAGAACAATATTTAAAGGATTCAGACTTTATTAGAAGGAAGATCATGTGCGGACGATTTACGATCACACTTGAACCGGTTTTTTTTCAACAGGAATTAGACCTTGGTAAAGTTCCCTCCGAATGGACGCCGCGCTACAACACCGCCCCATCTCAGGATATCCCTGTCGTTACCAACCCTGCCGCACACGACGTGGTGATGCTCCGTTGGGGGCTGATCCCGCATTGGGCGAAAGATCCCGCCATCGGTTCCCGGATGATCAACGCCCGTTCTGAGACCATCCAGGAAAAAATCTCTTTTCGGAACGCTTTCAAACAGCGCCGCTGCCTGATCTTAGCGGACGGATTCTACGAGTGGCAGAAATCCTCCCAGCGGAGTGCGCCAAAAGCGCCCTATTACTTCCAACTCGCGGATGGTGCACCTTTCGCATTTGCCGGGATCTGGGAAATCTGGCGCCCTCCTGAAGGGGAGGTCGTCCATACCTGCGCGATCATCACCTGCCCACCCAACGATCTTGTCACGGGGGTGCACAGACGCATGCCTGTCATCCTGGATAAGACCACTTGCTGGGATTGGCTCGCGGATCAGCCCGCCGACGCCCTGCAGGCGATGCTGGCGCCCTACCCTTCGGAGAAGATGCACATGCATCCGGTCGGATTAGCGGTCAATAATCCCCGCAACGATTCCCTTGAATGCGTCCAGCCGCTGAAAGTATGAACAGTCCCATCCTTTTTCCATTTTGGAAATGACCAAGATATGGTAAAATTCCAGCCTGATGCCCCCATCGTCTAGGGGACCAGGACGCAGCCCTTTCAAGGCTAAAACGGGAGTTCGAATCTCCCTGGGGGCACCTGAAAAAGCCCGTAAGGGCTTTTTTTTATCCCGGAATTCCTGATTGTTCAGTTTCAGGTGTTTCCATTTCCGTGGGATAATTTTTACCTTGAAAAAATACTGCTGTATAATGCGAAATATAAAGGGAAATGGTGCGATGTTGCCGTTTATCACCCGTTTATGTACCAAAATAATTACAAAGAAAAAGTAATTGTGTAAAAATGAATCAATCAGAAGCAAATGACTATATTAAAACGAGAATAAATGTCACTCGTCAGAAAGTAACTATTGCTAAGCGTACAATTCTTGAACTATGCAAAACAGTTCATAAATCAAGCAAATTGATTGAAAAATTTTTAAAAATAATGGATGCTGTAATACCTTCTATGGTTGTGATCCACAGTTCTGTTGATCCAATTCCAGACCTAAAAAAGTGTTCGGAAGCAATAGCTTGGCGAATTGCAGCTTCGGAAGCTATCTGGGAATTAATTCATTCTAATCTACTAATTCGGAAATCACCCAATATTGAGAGTGAACAAATTTATGTATCATGGACTACAACTCTTCCTGGAAGTGGAGGGCATACAGCGAGTTGGAAATTTTCCGAATATTTCTTGCCATATCCTAGTACAGTATCGCGCCCGCCTTCGTCAACTAATGAGCCGGAGAATTATTTATCAAACCATGACCTCTACCTGGCTCAACTTGATGTTAGCGCTTTCCACACAGACGTTGAAAGTTCTCTCCGTGAAGCAGTAAAGTGTTTTCGTAACGAATTATATACCGCATCCTTAGCAATGCTAGGAAAAGCTGTTGAAGGTTCTTGGCTTGACCTTGGAGAGTCCCTTATTGATTCCCTACCCTCGAAATTTGTATCTAGCATAGGGAATATCAAAGATCGTCTTGAAAATCCCTATGTAGGCATCGGGAAAAAGATAGAAGATGTCGTGTCACTATATGAACGCCAAGATATATTCAGTCAAGTTTCTAATCAAAGTGGGGTGAGCTTAAATGAATTGCGGATGGCCGCAGCATGGTCAAACATAGTTCGCGAATCAAGAAATTCAATTCATTTTGGTGTTGAATCTTCCACCCCAAACACTTACGAGAAAATTGCGGCCTTGCTTTTAGGAGCAGTTCCACATATTCAAATAATATACCGGTTAGTTGTTATTGCTAATGCAACAACAAATGCATAATGTTGAATAAGGAGGAGATAAATCATGGGTTTTAGGTTTAGGAAATCCATTAAGATCGCACCCGGTATCAGGATGAATGTGGGGAAAAGAGGTGTGAATGGTGTAAGTGTCGGAAAATTCAATTTTGGCAAACGTGGTGTTTATCAAAACATCAACATCCCTGGTACAGGCTTATCATATCGGGCAAAAGTAGCTGGACGATCTCAAGTTAAACCTTCGCAGGTGAGATCAAGCAAGCGTAAGGCAACTAGTCAGATGAAAGTTGCTCTTGCTTTACAAGATGACGGCTCTGTTGTGTTTAGAAATAAGAAAGGTAAACCATTGCCAGACAATTTAATTCGTGAAGCAAAGCGCCAGAATAGACCTCTAATCGAGCAATGGTTACAGGATCAAAGTGAGAAATTTAATGCTGAAATAGTGGCACTTTTAAACATTTATCTAACAACACCTACACCACAAGGCGAAATCATTGTCAACCCTAAACCAAATCCACCACACATAAGCAAACATGGAATCAGATCAAAACTATTTGATAGCCATCGACAAAACATAGACGAGAAAAATAAACTTGCAAAACAAGAATATGAAATGGTGCTTGCTAAATGGAAGGAAGCCGAAAATGCTCTAAGAACCGATACAGAAGTGATGAGTGCAGTGTTGTCCAGTGCCTTTTCTTCTCTAATATGGCCTCGGGAAACTCTTGTATCATTTGATGTTGTTGACGGTGGAGATAAAGTTTTGCTTGATGTTGACCTTCCGGAAATAGAAGTTATGCCATCAAAAGAATCACGAGTGAATATAAAGCAACTATGCCTAACCATAAAAGATTGTACTCAAAAGCAGGTGCGCTTAGATTACTTAGCTCATATTCATTCAATTGACTTCCGCTTTATTGGAGATGTTTTTGCGTATCTGCCATCAGTATTGAAGATAGTATTTTCTGGTTATTCTCAGCGATTTAACAAAAGAACAGGAAATTTAGAAGATGAATACCTTTATTCTGTTCGTGTAGAACGGAATTTATGGAGCAAAATTAATTTTAATAACCTTACAGCCATCGATATAGTGGAATGTTTCGATCAGTTTGAATTAAACAGGAAAGTAACAAGTACTGGTGTTATATCAGCAATTGAACCATTTAGGCAATGACTCAAATTTTTATACACATAACCATGCGTCAACGCGTGCTCGGTTTTACAGGGAGAGTTTGCGGAGAGTTTTTTTAATGTTTTTTTAAAGCACTTATTATTCAAAGATGAAAGTACACTACTCATGGTACTTGTCGTTATGCAGTCGCTATTCACAGCTAAAAGGCTTATGGTATGAGCAATCAAAATTATCTTCGTGAATTAGAAAAAAATATAGCTTCATTTGCTAAAGTTGGTGAGTCAACTAGGCGACAAGTTTCTGCTTTTGGTTCAATTGGTCGTCAAATAAGTGGACATATTTCAAGCATAAATCGTGCGAATTTCTCAATTAAACTCCCTGACATCTACTCTTCTCTACTTGTTATTGATACAACTAATTTACTCAAGGCTATTGAAACATCATTAGATATTATCAAAGTAGTGAAGCCTATTTCAACTTGGAATGACATCTATACAGAGCGGGTTAGTGTCATGACTAAAGGCATGGCTATTCTGTCTCGTCGTATAACAGCCGATTTCGTAGCAATAAATCTCGCATCGCTAAACATTACTACTTCGGGAATTTTTAACAAACTTATACGCCTAGTTGAATTTAACAAGGACGCAGTTGAGGCATATAATGCAGCGGGGTGGCCAATAGCACCATCCATGCCCCTCGAATTGAGAGATCATGTTGTATCCCTCCATAAACAGAATAAGACACGTTATATAAGCAGAGCAATTATGGGGTATTTTCAACCTTGAATTCAACTAGCAAGTGCAACTTTGAAAGCGTAAGAGAGGTAAGCTGC
>CAZBCD010000061.1:0-10795 GCA_964490205.1 uncultured Pelolinea sp.
GTGACATTTTCATTGGTGGATTAGGGTGACATATTCACTGGTGAATGACAGATAATGAATTAATTCAATCCAGTAAACCAGTCTTCATGCAAGCGAACCCAAGGATAAATATCCTCTTCATTAAACCAAAGGGAAATCTCTTTCTTTGCGGTATCCAATGAATCTGAAGCATGAACAAGGTTTCGGCTGGTGATGATTGCTAGATCATGGCGGATTGTACCTGGTGCTGCTGCAATTGGATTTGTTGAACCAATTGTTTGACGGATTGCATCAACAGCGTTGCTGCCTTCCCATACCATCGCGATAATGGGTGAAGATGTAATATATTTGATCAAACCATTATAAAATTTCTTCCCCTTATGTGCTGCGTAGTGTTCTTCGGCAAATTCCCTGGATACGATCCTTAATTCCATTGCGATGAGTTGTAAACCGCGATCTTCAAATCTTTTTATAATCTCACCAATCAAGCTCCGCTGTACTCCATCTGGTTTGATGAGGACTAATGTGCGCTGCAAATTCTCCATGATATTCCTCTTAGAATGAAAGGTTGTTCTGAGCTTCTTCCAGTGCTGCCAAAGATTTTTCTTCTAAACCTAATTTCTTATAAACTTCTCCAAGAATAAACCAGAGATCTGCTTCCGCAGTATATTGGCGGCAGGTCTCTTCTAATTGACTTGCTAACTCATTGAGTTTGTAATTATCCCGGATCAATTTGTTAAAACATACATATGCAAACTTTATATTTCCGCTCTCGATATTAGTAAAAGCCTGAGTGACCAATTCTTCTGGATCTTCAGGAAAAACCCTTATCTTTTGTGTATCATCCAAAGAACTGATAACCTTTTGGACATTATTAATTTTATCGTCTGATTGCTGATTCACCCAGGTGGGATCAACCTGCTCGAGAATCGAGGAATCTAAGGAAGGATAAACAGGAGAATCATGGTCTGTCATACCATCTGAACCGAAAGTGTGGGTAACAGAATCAACGGGTTTTGGCTGTTCCTCGAATTCATTAAATAATGATTTCTCGGGAACGACCGGCTTCTTAAAGAGATATTTATTATCTTCTTCGTATTTTTTGGACAAGTTTTCATCATAAACCCACTCCGGGATTGATTTTTCATCATGGGTGCCTTTTTGGGTTGCGTTTAATTTTCTACGAAACCTATCCTTTTTAGTGGTTTTTGGAGGTGGTTTTTGGTGATGCGTTTCTAGTATATCTTCACTCTCAATATCTGGGGAAATCACTTCCTCGTAAGAGCTATCTGTTATAGGTGCTCCAACGCCTTTATTTGATACGGCATCCTCTATTATTGATGTCCAATCTTCAGTTTGGCCCTTTGAAGGGGGTAAATCATTGAACTGTGTTGTTTGTTTCCATGCTTCCTCAATAAAGTTTTTGAAGTTTCCTATGGGATTAACTGATTTTTCTCTTTCTTCCACCATGATAGCAATGTCGGGAATATCGTCAACCGAATTAGTATCAGGTTTAATGAAAGAAAAATAAGGATCGATTTCTGCTAGTCTTATTTTATAAACTGTTGAATCGCTCGTTTCATCTAAAGGTGCGATTGATTTATAAAGGATAATAAGGGCGGGTTTGCAGTAAGGAAGCGTGTTAATGATATCAATGCAAGTTTCAATTGCTTTGATTTTCATGCCAGAAGTAAAAAGCATGCTTGCGAGATGGATTTTATAATCTATTCTATTTGGGCTCTCCTGTATCCCTAAGCGTGCCTCTGCTATAGCTTGTTCAGCCAATTGGCTGCGGGAATACATTTTTATGAGAGCACCTCGCGTGAGCCGAACCTGATCAGGCGCAGCTCCATCTTTGGCTTCTTGAAGACGTTTGACTTCAGTCTGAAGAGACTCGTTAGAAGGTTCTAATTCATATGCGCGCCGCATACTATTTAACGATTTTTCTAAATTCCCGAAACTTTCAGCAATAATGCTCATTCCTATATGAGAAACGAAGTCATCTGGTTCAACGCGTAGGATCTTTTCAAAAATTGTATTTGCGAAATCAAATTCCTGCTTTTCAAGGAATGCTTTCCCTAATAGTTTATAAACAGCTATGTTTTTCGGATATTTCTCTAATAGAAATTCAGCATGAGATATGGCTGCGTCGGATTGTTGATTAACAATTAATTCCTCGATCTTCCTGTAAAATAAGCGCAGCGGAATCTTTTGCATAGTATCCATTGACTTTTTATTCTCCCAAATAATCACGTAATTTGCGTTTTATTGTAGGATGACGTAAACGGCTTAGGGCTTGTGCTTCAATTTGACGTACTCGTTCTCGCGTTACACCCATTTTCCTGCCCACTTCTTCTAAAGTATATGCTTGGCCATCTAACAATCCATATCTTAATTGCAGGATGCGGACTTCTCTTGGCGGAAGAGAATCCATAACGATTTCTAAATGTTCCCTCAATAAATTATATGTAGCTGTCTCATCTGGTGCAGGTATATCATTATCTTCAATGAAATCACCTAGGACAGAATCATCTTCATTATCAGTTGGAGTCTCTAGAGATAAAGGACGCCGTGAAACCTGGATCATATTTTCGACTTTTTTTGGAAGAACGTCTAGAGCAATTGCTAATTCTTCAACGGAAGGATCACGACCCAATTTTTGCGTGAGTTGATGCTGAGTTCGCAGTAATTTATTAATCTGATCACCCATATGCACAGGAACACGGATCGTACGCCCCTGATCAGCAATTGCCCGAGTAACAGCCTGACGAATCCACCAGGTTGCATAAGTACTAAATTTATGCCCTCGGCGGTAATCGAACTTTTTTGTGGCACGTATTAACCCGATATTACCTTCTTGGATGAGATCTAAGAAAGGTACGCCACGGCTCATATATTTTTTAGCGACGCTTATGACAAGTCTGGAGTTTGCCGTAACCAGATGTTCTCTGGCAGCCCATCCATCCTCAATAAGCAATCTTAGTTCGGAGCGCCGCTTATTACTGACTTTACCTATGGCAAGTTCTTCACGTGCCATTCTTCCTCGCTCAATCCGCTGAGATAATTCAACTTCCTCCTCAGCAGTTAATAAAGGAACACGGCTGACTTCTTTAAGATAAAGACCAATAGTATCGTCTGTATCAATATGTTTGAGATCATCCGTGGGAGCTTCCTGAGCTTCTTCTGCGATCTCTTTCACCTCATCTGAAGAAAGGTCCTCTTCGGTTGGTTCGGATGAAAGATTGTCATCTTCTAAATATGGGATCCCAGCCGCCATCAAGGCAGCAAATGCCTCTTCTAGTTGGCTTACATCCTGCTCTGCCTCTGGAAACAAGCGCAGAATATCATCAATTGTGATGTAAGCCTTTTGTTGGCCAAGTTCGATTAATTTTGAGATTGATGAAAATTGAATATTTTCATCTTCATCAATCACACTTATTTTTTTTCTGCTCATAAATTAATAAGCGACCTCATAATAATTTGCGATAAATATAACAATCCGTGATGGTCAATATTCAGGATACACTTTTTATTGACAAAAATCAACAATTAGATTTTTATGAATGTAAAATGAATTTCATAAGGATGTCAAATTTAACGGACAAAACTTGAATATACAAAAAATGAGAGCTAAAGTCAACCATCGAAAATATATTAATAAATAATTAATATTAGAATATTATCAGAGAGAAGGTAAATACCGTTGGAATTTTTCTGGAAGGGGAGCAGTAATTATTTCTTGTCTGTTCCCTGATAGATAGAAACTAATAGATGCGGCATGTAAAAACATGCCGTCTTGATTGGCTGGGATTGAGATTTGATTCTCATTGTCTTTAAACCGTAACAGATTGTACAAATAATCTCCAATAATTGGGTGACCAATTGCTGCTAAATGGCAGCGGATCTGATGGGAATATCCACTTTCAGGATATATTTGAACATAAGAATATGTGTTGAATTTTCGAATGAACTCAACCTTAGATAATGCTTTTTTTCCAAATTGCATATCAACAATTGTCCGATGACGGCGATCACCATTAATTTGAATTGGGTAATCTATTATCTTTTGATTCCAAAGCGGAAAACCATGGACTAATGCAAGATAGCTTTTCTTAATTTCTCTGTTCTGGAATTGTATGCTCAACATTTTGTGTGTATTTTTATCTTTCGCAAAGATTAGCACGCCACTAGTTTGTTTGTCTAATCGATGAACTACCCAGATAGACCCAAATTTGGATATAAGCAGATCACGTAAATTTGGAAGATTTGGTTGAAACCCATCGGGAATTGTTAATAAACCTTCGGGTTTATTAATAACTATGATTTCCTTATCTTCGTATATGATATATTTTTTAATACTTAGAGAACAATTAGATAAAATATTCATGATATTGATATTTCACAGGAGGAAAAGGTGTACATAGTTCAAGTATATGTCAAAGTAAAGGAAAATAATGTTGATTTATTCATCTCTGCATCATATGAAAACGCTGTTAATAGCCTTCAGGAGGATGGGATTATCAGATTTGATGTACTGCAGGATATTAAGGAGCCACAAAAATTCCTATTAACTGAAGTTTATAAAAATGAGGAAGCACCTTTGGAACA
Organism: uncultured Pelolinea sp.; assembly: GCA_964490205.1. Classification (GTDB taxonomy): domain Bacteria; phylum Chloroflexota; class Anaerolineae; order Anaerolineales; family Anaerolineaceae; genus Pelolinea. The sequence goes on from CAZBCD010000061.1 coordinate 4,588, forward strand.
TAAAAACACATTACATTACAAGAAATGGAAAAAAACGGTTGCGGGGATGATGGCTGAACCCAGGTGTAGTGTTAAATATCGAAACATTTTTCCGGATAATAATATAGATTGGTAAGAGATGTAAGGAGAATGTATGGACGTTGATATATCAACTGTGAAAAGAATAATTTTCGGGGCCGGTAAAATATCTTCTTTAAGAGAAATCATTGGCCATTATGGGAAAAGAGTGTTAATAATAAAAGGAAAAAAATACCCTGATCCGGGAATTATTTTTGCAATCTGTGAAGATGCGAACGTAGAATGGAATTATTTCAATGTTGAAAACGAACCCAATATTGAAACAATCAATCGGGCAGTTATGTTAGGCCGGAAAAAAGAGAGTGATTTTGTTATTGGCTTTGGTGGCGGATCTGTTATTGATACTGGTAAGGCGACATCGGCCTTGTTGAATAATCAGGGCTCCGTATTGGATTATTTAGAGGTGGTAGGTAAAGGCAAACCTCTGAAAAACCCATCAAAACCTTACATAGCAATACCTACCACCGCTGGAACCGGGAGCGAAGTATCCAGGAATGCTGTGATTTCGGTTACCGAAAAGAAAGTTAAGGTTAGTATGCGAAACGCATATTTGCTCCCTGAAGTAGCAATTGTTGACCCTGAACTTACTTATGGAGTGCCAAAAACGATCACATCTGTAACAGGAATGGATGCGTTCACACAGGTGATAGAGCCATTTGTATCTCGATATTCCAATCCAATGGTTGACATGTTCTGTAAAGACGCAATTCCTAGAGGTGCATCTTATCTATTAAGAGTGTGGAATGATGGAAATGATTATGAAGCCAGGCAAAATATCTCCTGGGTAAGTTTGATGGGAGGTTTGGCACTTGCAAATGCAAAACTTGGCGCAGTTCATGGGTTTGCTGGACCTATTGGAGGTATGTTTCATGTACCACATGGGGCAGTTTGTGCAGCTTTGCTTCCATCGGTAATGTTGGTTAACGCGGAAACATTATCCAATCGGGGGGATGATTTTGAAAAACTTTCCCGATTTGAAGATATTGCAAGATGGGTAACCGGTGTGGAAAATGCAACTATCGAAGAAGGGGTTGAGTGGATATCATCTCTGTGTGAAAATATGGAAATACCGCGATTATCAGGGCTTGGTATTAAAAAAGCCCACTTTCCAGCTATTATCGAAAAGTCGAAAAACTCTAGCAGTATGAAAGGCAACCCAATTCAGCTGACGGAACAGGAAATGACAAAGGTTCTGGAATTGTCTTATTAAATTCAAGGAGTTTTCTATTCTTAAGAAATCGTTGTTGAGTTGTGAGATGGCAAGCCATCAACAGGATCAGCATTGATTACAGCGTTAATGATCGCCTGAGAAAACACTTTCGGTGCGAAGGCTGATAGAATATTTATATCAGATTTAACCTGGCCAGTTGCTATTCCAAAAATAGTATCTCCGTCAAACATTGTGAACGCGGGTTGAATAGATAAGGCAATCCCATTTGACGCCATATCAGCGAAATAATTCACTTCTTCCTTGCTTAGGGTCGCATTAGTTGCAATCACGCCAATAATTGTGTTCTGCTTTGCGGCAAAGGATAGAATCTTTCGTCCGGTGAAACTTTGCATGACTCCAAGAGTATCTGCGAAAAAGCCTTCTTTTCCAATCTTAACTGGTCCTTTTTTAACTGTCCGTGCACCCGCAATGATTTGATTATCCTTAACAACATCTCCAAAAGCATTCACAGCAACTAATGCACCGATAACCACACCATTCGCTAATTGCATACTGGCAGTTCCTATTCCTGATTTCATCGCCTGGCCGTAGCCCAAGATTTTTCCCACGGTTGCGCCAGTCCCAGCACCAAAATTACCTTGTTTGGGAGGAGCAGAGGAGGCATTTACGCATGCCTTGTACCCCATTGATTTATCGGGACGGATAGAAAAATCACCCACAGCAAGGTCAAATAGAATTGCTGATGGGACAATTGGAACTACTGTGGGGCCTGCTTCAAATCCTATGCTCCTATCTTCAAGGTACTGCATTACTCCGCCCGCGGCATCTAATCCGTATGCAGCTCCGCCTGCTAACAATATACTATGGACTTTTTGAACCAAATGCATTGGGCGTAGAAGATCTGTCTCGCGAGTACCTGGTGCGCCACCCCTCTGGCTGATTCCACCAACTGCACCTTTTTCATAAATCACAACGGTGCATCCTGTTAGCGCTTTATGATTATCGGATTGACCGACAAGAATCCCTTTGATATCAGTAATAGAATTATTCATAAAAATTTTTATATATAATTTGTATATATATAAATTTCATGTCATATTATAAATTATTACATGACCAATACACAATAGGTATAGATAATGAGCAAAAGACATGCGAATTCAAAACAAACAGATCCGATTGCTTTAATAATTTTTGGAGTGACTGGCGATCTTACCAAACGCAAATTACTTCCAGCAATATATCAGTTGTTTTCAGAAAAGTTCCTTTCCAATCCGATTCATATCATCGGGTTTGCAAGGCGTCCATGGGATACTCAAAAAATGCAGGACATTCTCATTGAAGGAATAAATGAATATGCACGGGTAACCCCAATTGATAAAGATTTAATACTCCCCCTTTTTAATGGAGCAAAATATATTCAATCTTCATTCGAAGATGAAGAAGGATTCCAGAGATTAAATAACTTTATTGAGAAAGCAGGTTATAAGAAAATCCTCTTTTACTTAGCAACACCTCCGACCGCATATAAAACAATCATTGAAAATCTCAATGCTTGCAGGCAATATTCGAAGAATAAAAGGTGGGTGCGCATAGTTGTAGAGAAACCATTTGGAAATGACCTTGAATCAGCAATAGATTTAGAAGAATCCCTTCATCATTGCTTCGACGAACACCAAATTTATAGGATTGATCATTATTTAGGTAAAGAAACAGTGCAAAATATTCTTGTTTTCCGGTTTGCAAATGGTATTTTTGAACCATTATGGAATAAGCATTATGTTGATCATGTCCAAATTACAGTTGCGGAAACAGTTGGTGTGGGGACGAGAGCTGGTTATTTTAATAAATCGGGTGTTATTCGTGATATGTTCGCGAACCACATGCTGCAGCTATTAACATTGACAGCTATGGAACCGCCATACGCGTTTAATGCCTATTCAGTCAGGGATGAAAAAATGAAAGTATTAAGATCCTTGAGACCTCTAAATAATAAAGAGGTGTTGCGTAATACTATACGAGGACAGTATGGAAAAAGTACTCATGCAAAAATAAAAATAAAAGGATATTTGGAAGAAGAACGTGTACGTAGCGATTCAACAACTGAAACTTATCTGGCTGCAAAGATTTTCATTGACAATTGGCGTTGGGCAAATGTGCCTTTTTATCTGAGAAGTGGAAAAATGCTGCCCAACCGAGCTACTGAAATAGCTATTCAGTTCAAGCAAGTGCCATTATCTTTTTTTAATTGGAAAAATATGGCGGGTGATGCGCCCAACGTTCTTGTTCTCCGGCTTCAACCTGATGAAGGGATCAATTTGTCATTTGGAGCGAAAAAACCTGGTCCTTCTAACATGATTTCTCCTGTTGTTATGGAATTTTGCTACAAAGAAGCATTTGGAGCTACTCCGCCTGAGGCATATGAAAGACTTCTGTTAGATTGTATCCAGGGAGACCAAACGTTATTTACTAGAGATGATGAAGTTCTAGAACAATGGAGATATGTGTCAGGGATAATTGATGCATGGGAAGAAAATCCAAAAATGAAATTACCTCAATACCCATCCGGCACATGGGGGCCTGATGCTGCCCAAGATTTTATAGAAAAAGATGGGCGGGCATGGAGAGAACCCTCATAAGAGAAGTTAAACAGGTCTTTTACAGTTTGGGCAATTTGAATCACTTTTTGCCAATACATAACCGCAATTCTTACAAGTGCTAGGTTGTGAATTTCCAAGAGGAGCGCCGCATGCATCACAACTCGGTGCGCCAACAGGATTAGCTGTCTGGCAGTACTCACAGCCGATCCTCTTCAATCGCTCAGATAACTGATAACCACTTCCGATAGTTTTTGCGTTTGAACTTAATACCCGCCAGATATCTTCAGTAAGCTGTAAATATTCAAAATCTTGAGCAATATCATCAATTCGGTGTAAAAGGTTAAAAGGATTTTTTATCGCAGCTAATGCAGAGAAACCTAAACTTGCCGCGATTCCCAACCACCGCTGTTCTCCAACAGAAACGACAACACCGTCATCAAATTGCTGCAAAGTAACACCGATGGCAGTTTGTCCACCGGACTGCGCTTGACTTGTGGAGTGTATTTGCACTGCAACCCTATCTTTTGAGCCAATTTTATGGACTTCAAGATTACCGTGATTAAAGTGGATTAAAAGGATTGATGCTAAATCATCAGGAGTAAAATTTCCATGAAATATTTTTCGTTCCATTTTCTTTGCGTTATAATCCTTTATCTTAAGGTTTGAGATGATAAAAAAAATAATTACCACATTATTAATAGCATTTATATCACTGATTGGATTGTTGCTAGCGGCAAAACCAGCAACTGCTGGCGAAATGATCGCCCAACAACCAACTGTTGCCATTCCCACTGTTACCGGAACTCTCGAAGGTGTTACAGCAACTGTCCTTTTAGATCAGGAAGATCCGGTTAATGTAAGATCTGGACCTGGAGTATTTTTTGACAAAGTAGGTATATTGCTTCCAGGTCAAAAAGTTTCGGTTACTGGACGATCGGCCGGAGGTGATTGGGTGATAATTGATTACCCCGGAGCTCCGGGTAATTATGGGTGGGTGTATTCTCCGGTTATATATATATCACCTGGCGAGTTGCCGATCATTGAACCACCTTCAACACCGACACCTGCAGTGACCGAGACCATCAATCCCACTTTTGCGGCCCAATTTATCACTACACCCAACCCTACTAGAATGCCAACCTATACTCCAGGAGATCCTCTAGTGATACCAACTTATACTGATACGTATAGTACATCATTCCTGGGGGGGATTCCGATGGGGCTTGTAATCATAATTCTGGCAGGACTTGGTGGACTGCTGATATTATTTTCATTCATCCGCTCCCGTTAGAATCAGATGCATCTAAGAATTTCCCTGGAGCTTTACTGGCTCTAACCCAACGCCCAAATCTTCTTGAAATTGAGTAGGAATGGGAGATTTCTTCAATCTTTTCTTTAACGGAAAATCCTCCTAATTTAATCATTTCATCAATGTCAACATCATCAATCATCGTGTAGTGATATACGGATGGATTAATTAATACATCTGGTTTATCCTCTTTTAATCTTAACCATGCGATCATATTCATCATTAATTCAAGTGATTGTATGAAAGATTCCAGTGCTTTCCCTAACCGCATCTGGTTGAATTGATGTACCACAAACTGCGGTACCGGCACGAAAGAAGGAACTTTATATTTAGGTAACGAAGACCATTTATCTGGAGGTGCAGATAAACTGATCGCTATCACCGGTACGTCATCCTTCAACCAGCGAGCGATGTTTACTGGGACGGGGTTAAGGACAGCACCATCAACAAGGTTTTTGTTATTATGAATGTATGCCGGAAAAATACCAGGTATAGCAGTTGTAGCTTTGACCGCATCAATTATCTTCCCCGAATTAATAACGTATTCAGAGCCGGTATTACTGTCAACAGCCGTGACAGCAAATGGGATTTTTACTTCATCAAATGTTTTTTCCCCCAAATATTTATTTAATAATGAATACAATCCGCCTAATCCTAACAAGGAAGGCGAGTCATCAATGTTTAGCGTGAAGAGTTTTGAATAATTCAAAGAACGAGCAAAGGATTCAATTTCTGTCATTGAATAACCAACTGCATATAGAGAACCCACAATACCACCAGCGCTTGTACCTGCAATAGCCGATGGTTTGTATCCATATTTTTCAAGTTGCTTGATTACACCAATATGAGCAAAACCTTTTGTTCCTCCGCCGCCCAACGCAAGTGTGATTTTCTTCATATTATTTATACGTTATAGAAATATTTTTGTTTCCATATTATTCTACAAATAATTATAAGAAACTAATTTAGAAAATTAAATAATTGGTATATCCATGAATGAGGTGCACCCCATTTTTAGTACCACTTAGCAATGTAAATAGTGTGGTCTCC
>CAZBCD010000062.1:0-10785 GCA_964490205.1 uncultured Pelolinea sp.
TCTTCAATCCTAATTTTTGGTTGTCCACGCATTCTCCTCTTTGTAGATTTCATTATATATTTTTACGAAAAAAGCCCGGAATTAATTTTCAACGCTTTATGATCTTGCATCTCTTGTGTTCAAATAATTTTTCATTTCCAGATTTTTGTATCACAAATGTCAAAAACGATAGTATCAATGAATGAAGAAAAAATCATAGGGTTCTACTAAGCTTCAATTGATTACATATTGAGTATATGAATTATTTTATTATTTTTCCGTCTTTTTAGAATTACTCTATTTGTTATTGATTTTACTTTGACAATATTAAATCATTTCACTGGGCGATTCATAAAAAAAGTCGCGAGCAATGAAAAACAGAAAAAATCCACGAACAGAGCTCCGACCGAATTGTCCAACTGCAAATGAAGTGAACTTGTCCAAGACAATTGGTACCATGGATAACAATCTGGTCAGCAGGAATAGGTAGGTTTTTTTGAAATAATCAAACACAAAAACTGCATACCAGATGAGCACCCAAATCAACAGTTAGAAACCTGAGAAAAGAGCCCGCAAAATCAGTGTAATTTTATTTTCATATGATTCTAAAAAATTATTAATAGTTTAACGACTTTTCCAGCTAATGCATTTGTCTCAAATAATAATGCGGGGCGTTGAGGATATATATAGAATTCCCTACCGCCAACTCCGGCGAACTGAATGTAATTTGGCCCCGGAGGTTGATTAATAAAGAGATTTGCAAAAGCGCCCTCTTCACCAATAAGGTGAGATGATAATAAGGCTTCTTAACTACAACATAAAGAATTATAATCAAAAAGAGGGCATTTCCCCGAAGCTTGCTGCGAAAAAGAAGTAAGATAAGTAGATGAGTGAAATATGGAAGAAAAGCCATAATATATCAGTTCTAATCTATCATTATGGATGTCGCGCAAAATATCGCTAAGTGGTATTTGAAAAAGAAGTGGATGAGATATTGAAAGAGACATGTGTTGAAATAGAGAAGCGATATGAAATTAAGTTTCTAGAAAAAGGGACAGACAATGATCACGTGCATTTTCTAATTCAATCAGTACCGACATACAGTGCCAAGAAGATAATCCAAACAGTAAAAAATATCACAGCGAGGGAGACATTTGAAAGAGTACCCGAGGTCAAGAAGAAATTATGGGGAGGGGAATTATGGGCAGACGGATCTTCTGGAAGAATGGTAAGGCAGATAGGGGATGAAGAGGCGATAAGGAGATATGTACTTAAACAAGGGAAAGAAGAAGAATACAAGAAATTAAATTCAGATGAGCGTCTTAAATTATCTTAGAAGAATGAATAAACTATAAGATACCCGGTGCAACTTGCTGAGGGGAGGCTTCATTTATAAGGACGATGCAAGCTGAAACTTTAGCTCAAATGATAAAAGGAGCATGCAAGGAATGAAAACAAAATTTGAGGTGTATAGACAAGGGGTTTCACCAAAAATGAAAAAGTTTAGGGCTTGGCCGCTGTTTGGTGCTGGCATGGAAAATCTTGGCCAAGATAGACAAATGATAGATTTGCCGATGCCGGAATATGGCATGGATGAGCTGCTGGTTCGCCATGATGCTTGTGGTTTGTGCTTTTCGGATATTAAAATTATCCGTTTAGGGCAGGAACACCCACGAATTTATCGGGATATGCAAAAAGAACCAATCGTACTCGGACACGAAGTTGTTATGACGGTTGTTGGTGTGGGTGAAAAACTACGGGATCAATATAAAAAAGGTGATAAATTCATTTTGCAGGCGGATATCTATGTGGATGGTATTGGATATGCTTATGGCTATGAGATCCAGGGAGGTCTCTCAGAATATAACACTATCGACCAGCGTATTCTAGACGGTGATCATGGAAACTATCTAATCCCTGTGAAGCCGGATACTGGTTATGCTGAATCAGCTTTGGTTGAGCCCTGGGCATGCGTAATCGCAGCTTATTACCTTCGGTATCGTACTATTCTGAAAGCTGGAGGTACAGCCTGGTTCATCGGACCGGAGCCGAAAAGGGATTTCATCCTCAGCAAGGGATTTGATAAAACTTCCCACCCGGATGTAATCAAGCTTACTGAAATGGATGGTCCGTTTGGTAGATGGCTGCGTAACCGCGCCGCTGAGCTAGACATAGAAGTAATTGAGACGATTACTGTACCAGATGCAGAAAATCTGACAGCGGAGGGAATGTCTGACGATATCATACTTTTTGATCCATTCCCTGATTTAATTGAAGCAATAAGCTCATTTCTTGCTTTCCACGGGATTATGGTGCTAGCTACTGACCAAAAGCTTCCTCATGAGGTTAAGTTGGATGTCGGACGGATTCATTACAACCGATGGCTCTATATCGGCGGGGAGGATGCAGATATTTCTAAAATATATTCACACAATCCTGTGAGTTCTTCTTTGAAGAATGGTGGCCGGACTTTCTTTGTGGGAGCTGGAGGACCTATGGGACGCATGCATGTACAGCATGCTATTGAAACAGAAAACCAACCCGGCACAATTGTCTGCGCGGACGTGAGTGATGAACGACTGGCAGACCTGCAGGCTTCATTCGGTGAAGAAGCGCAGCAGAAAGGGATTGAGTGGATTTGTGTTAATCCGACCCAAAAAGATGCGTATACACAGGAAATGTCTCGCTTCAAGGAGGAAGGGTTTGATGATATTGTGGTACTTGCACCCATCCCGGATGTAATCTCTGATTCCGCAAAATGGTTGGCTGAAGCAGGGATGATGAATATTTTTGCCGGTGTGGCTCGCGGAACGACTGCAGAGATTGACCTGAATGATGCGATTTTCCGTGGTACACGCGTGATCGGGCATTCAGCTTCAAGTATTGAAGACATGATAACAATGCTGAATGAGGTGGAAAGCGGAAACCTTTCCACTAACCGTTCGGTTGCGGCGATTGGCTCTTTGGAAGCTGTGCCGGATGGCCTGCGAGCACTGCAGGACGCGGAATTTCCAGGTAAAGTCGTCATTTACCCGAATATCAAACCACTACCATTAACTGGCTTGCCTGATTTGAAAAATATACTGCCCAATGTTTACGTGAAACTAAAGAACGGCCTTGAATGGACAAAAGAAGCTGAACAGGAATTATTGAATGAAATGCTTGTGATTGATGGAGATGATACATGAAACGGTTATTGGAAGGTAAATCTGCTATCGTAACTGGAGGTGCGCAGGGTTTGGGTGAAGCAATCTGCCTGCGCCTTTCGCAGGAAGGATGCAAGGTTGTTGTGGCTGACATCAATAAGAAAGGTGTTGACTCAACCGTCCAAAAAATTATGAAGCAGTTTAATGGTGATGCGATGGGGATTGTCGTTGACGTTACCAATGAACAAGATATTGTGGAAATGATTGATAAAACAGTGAGTTGTTATGGAAAACTTGATATCCTGGTCTCAAATGCAGGTATTCTATTGGCGGAGGCGGTTGAAAATTTCCCTGCTGAGAAATGGATGAAGGTGATAGAAGTTAACTTGTACGGATTTTTCCTGTGTGCCAAACATGCCGCACGTGTCATGAAGTCCGAGAAAAGCGGAACCATCATCCAGATAAACTCGAAATCCGGCAAGAAAGGCAGCTATAAAAATTCTGCCTATTCCGCATCCAAGTTTGGCGGAATTGGATTAACCCAATCGATTGCACTGGAACTCGCCGAATTCGGAGTGCGGGTAAATACCATCTGTCCTGGCAATCTGCTTGACTCACCGCTGTGGGTTGATTCTCTTTACAAACAATATGCCCGTACACGGGGTATCAGTGAGGAGGAAGTACGCCAGTCTTACATAGACCAGGTGCCCATGAAACGCGGATGCACATATGAAGATGTTTGTAATGTGCTGATATTTTTAGCTTCCGACCAATCCAGGTATATGACCGGACAAGCAATTAATGTAACTGGTGGTCAAGAGATGCGCTAAATCTAACGATCAAAATAATTAAGGAGGGAAATCTAAAAATAGGATGGCTGAAGGATCATCCTATTTTTAATTGGTTTTTTTATCTGATATTCTCCCACGGGTGTGGGTTTACTAACTCTGAGGTCCATGTATGGCTGTTTGATAAAGGCGTAGGATTTTGTTTTTATGATCTCTCCTAAAAAACTCACTTATTTACGAAAGCAGATTTTTCTACGCTTTCTCACTTCTGCATATCGGTAAGTTTGTGCACAACGGATTTTGAGTCCTGATACAGATCTTTGAAAAGCGGATATATACGGTCATATTTTTTCTTATTTTCTGCATTGGGGCGGATCTCGTGTTTAATCCTGACCCAATCCTTTTTCAGGACATCCAGGTTCTCTATAGCACCAACAGCCAGACCTGCGAGGAAAGCATCACCGTATGCAGCGCCGATAGTTTTTTCTGGGAGGAGCTGTGGGATACCGGAAACGTCACTTACAATTTGAAGCCAGAGCTCGTTGGAAGCGCCACCACCGACTGCTACACCGTGTTTAATCTGCGCACCGGCTTTCTGCATGGCTTCTAGATTCATACGGATTGAGAAGGCGGTACCCTCGAGTACTGCCCGGTAGACATCACCGCGGGAATGGCTCAGCGACAATCCAGCGATCACACCGCGTGCTTTTGGGTCAAAGATTGGTGTACGTTCTCCACTCATATAGGGAAGCATGATCAGGCCGTTTGCACCCACAGGAGAAGAAGCCGCTTCCTCAGCAAGGGCTGCATAAGCGTTTTCACCGCCAGTGGATTCCGCCTGCATGAGATCTTTCCCAAACTGGTCCCGGAACCAGGTTGTGGCAGAGCCGCTAGTCGATAACCCGGCAGAATATTCATACTGCCCTTTAAAAGCACCTGCTTCCAACCACAGCTCGTAAGTAGGTACCGGTTTCTCAATTAAAAAAATAAAAAACGCGGTACTTCCATACATGATCATTAGTTCGCCTATATCCACAACACCTACACTTACCGCCTCGGAGAGAGCATCCACAGCGCCATAATTTACCGGTGTTCCCTCTGGAATACCCGTTTCTGCGGCCGCTTCCGATGTTACACTGCCGGCAACCTCATCCGACCAGCCAATCTCTGGCAATTGATCCAAAGAGGTAATTCCTTCGGCAAAGCGGTCATCCCAGGAGACGGTATTAATATTAATGAAGGGATTAAACTCAGTAGCTGTGTGCGCGTCTATGACATAATTTCCGGTCAATTTGAAGATAACGTAAGATGTAGAAGTGATGAACTTCGCAGTTTTTCTGTAGATTTCAGGTTCATTCTGTTTAATCCAAAGAATCTTAGGACCGATTGCCTGGGTTGTCAGGCGGGTACCCCCAAACTCAACCAGGGCTTCGCGCGTATATCTATTTTCCAATTCTTCGATTTGATTGACCGCGCGCGTATCCACACCGTAAAGGATGCCCGGTCGAAGGGGCATGCCACCCTCATCCACTGGCAGGACGCAGGCGCCGATGGCGCTGACACCGACACCGGTTATTTGATCTCCCTGCGGTACTTTGCGCGTAAGTTCTTTTGCGATCTGTTTAAAGTCAGACCACCAAACAGCATCTGCGTCATGTTCTGCATATCCCGGTTTCGGAATAGACATATCATGGTCTGCGCGAACTTCAGCAATAATCGTACCGTTAAGATGACACAAGACCCCCTTGGAACTATAGGTTCCGATATCAATTCCTAACAACAATTGGCTCATTTTTCCTCCGTATTATAATCTTACAATTAAATGACCTGGTTTTATTGGATTAGACATTTTCACATACATGTGAATCAATGAAACTTCATTAGATGGTTTACCTCATGCTAACCAGCAGCACTTGAAAGTTTCCTCATAATCAAGAAAAGTGAGCCACCTCAATTATCAAAATGGTAATTAAGGTGGTTATGTCACTAGCTATCAATATTCACCATATATAGGGCCAAAGTTGGCACAGGCGCGGAAATCGGCACTCTGAGAATCCATCACACCAAAGGCGGCCCAAGCACTGGGTTGGAAGATCTTGCTTTCTTCCACGTTATGCATACAGACCGGGATACGCAGGATGGATGCGAGGGAGATCAAGTCACTGCCGATGTGGCCGTAGCTGACCGCGCCGTGGTTGGCGCCCCAGTTTGCCATCACAGAATACACATCCTTGAATGCGTTGTTGCCCGTCAGGCGCGGTACAAACCAGTGGGTTGGCCAGGTTGGATTTGTACGTTCGTTTAGCGTCTCGTGTACATCTTCAGGGATATCTACCGTCCAACCTTCAGCTAGTTGTAGAACAGGTCCCATTCCTTTAATAATATTGATTCTGCTCATAGTCATTGGCATTCCGCCGCGCGTTAGGAATCCGGAGGAGTATCCGCCACCGCGGAAATAACCGGTGTCTGCCGGGTACCAGGTCGTGGCTTCGAGACATTTTTTTACTTCCTTATGTGTGATTTCCCAGTAGGGTTTTATCACGGGTTTACCATCCGCTTCTTCCCAGCCGGTGGCATCCATCGTGGCTGCTCCCGAGTTGATCAAGTGGATCATCCCGCCAGCAGCCCGGTCTTTGAGTTCATATCCGGTTACTCGTTTGACTGCTTCAGGGCTCCAATAAGTGCGTACATCCGCAAAAATCTGGGCAGTGTTGGTGAGCAAATACCCGAACAGCATGACGGCTCCATTTAGGCAGTCGTTCTCTGTTGCAAAGATGTATGGGGCTCGGATTCCATTCCAGTCGAAGGATGAATTGAGGATCGCCTCTAGAAAATCTCCGTTGGGGCTGTGGTCTGTCCACTGGCGCTGGCCTTGGAAACCACCTACGATCGCGTTGTGCCCCATCGCCTCTTCACCAAAGCCGATATCCTTCAGCTTCGTATTACCGACCATAAGGTCGCGGCCAATCATAGCCATTTTAACGACAGTTTCCCAATCCTTGTCTTTCTGTTCTCGTGTTCGCTGGGCCTCTTTCGGATTATAATCTTTCCCCTCTTTACAGTTCTCCTTGACCCATTTGAACGCGAGTTTATATTCTTCTTTATCGTAGATCTCCTCTTCCATGCGGCGTGTAAATTCACTCATGTCAATGGCTTCTACCCGCATTCCAAGGTATGATTCAAAAAATGATTGGTCAACGATTGACCCGGCGATGCCCATTGAGGTGCCGCCCAGTGATAGATATGATTTCCCACGCATGATCGCGGTTGTCATACCTGCCCGTGCGAAGCGCAGCAATTTCTCCTGCACATCTTCAGGGATGGATGAGTCATCATTATCCTGCACATCATGTCCATAAATGGAAAATGCTGGTAGACCTTTTTGGTTGTGACCTGCCAGTACCGCTGCCAGATAGACCGCTCCCGGTCTTTCAGTTCCGTTGAATCCCCAAACTGCCTTTGGGGTCAGCGGGTCCATATCCATCGTTTCCGAGCCATAGCACCAACAGGGTGTGACTGTAATTGACACTCCCACGCCTTCCCTGGTAAATTTTTCGGCGCATAACGCGGATTCTGCCACGCCGCCAATGGTCGTATCAGCGATCACGCATTCCACTGGAGATCCATCAGGGTATATTAGATTCGCAGAAAGAAAATTCGCGACTGCTTTTGCCATACCCATCGTTTGGTCTTCAAGGCTTTCCCTTACTCCATTCATCCGGCCGTCGATGGCGGGGCGGATGCCGATTTTTGGCATTGAACCAATCCATCGGTTTCCAAAACCTTTTTTACTGTCCTTCATTTGTATCCTTCCTTTCTTTTTTGTAAATTCAAAATTAGATCAAATTACTTATTATTCCTGAATAGGGTTTTTACTCTTCTACCCTGCCGGAAACCAGGATCATATTCGCGTATTGAATACTATCCGCCGTCCGGATGATTCCAATCGCTTTTGGAACCCGCTTCTTCATATCGTCTGAGGGTTCGAATGACACTGGTATGCGCCCAACTGCATTCTTATATCTGTCCTTCACTTGTATGTTGTTTTCCAGCTTAAATTCTTCAGCCATGTAAATTTGACAAATATCAAAATTTGGTTTGAGAGCTTTAAAAACTTGCAGTACAGACGGGATATCATCCACCAGGGAGATATCCACTGTTTCAATTTGTGGAAAATTGGTAAATCCGCGATCTGCGATTACGAGCATATTGTTATGGCGTACTCTCGAAATGAGTGAATTGATGTGTGGGTTATAAATTCCTGTTCTTAGCATTTCTCCTCCATTTTATAAGCGTTATAAAAGATTATTTTAAAAAATCCATTTTACAGTTTATTTGCTTGATTTAGAAGCCTCTCAAATTTTTGCTTTCACGGGCCGGTAAACCTGGCTTTGGCTTGCGTTCAAGAATTTTGTATTCAATATTAAGATTACTGAAGAATTTCCCTTTTTCTGGTTTGTCACCATCTTTATTGACAATAAAAATATCCGGCTTTATTTGGTGAACCTCAGGTGCCGCGTCCAGCCAGCCATCTCCCGAAGAGATAATTGCTTTTTTTACAAAGCGGATGGACTGCACCCAATACACACGCTCCTCTTCAGGAAACAATGGATGTCCTTCCCCTTTTAGAAGCCTTAAATTCTCATCATGCCCAACAACAACGTAAAGGTCTCCAAATGCGGATACTTCTTCAAAGAAGCGCACATGCCCGGTGTGGACCCAGTCAAAACAACCTGAGACCATAACCTTTTTCTTTTCGGGATCATGCGTCTCTTTGTTGGCTTCTTCAACAGGAAATCCCGCCAATGAACTGCATGGAATGATTTGAAAATGGAAGCCGTGGTTTCTGCAGAACTCTCCTTTTTCTGGATTGGCATCCTTCTCGCGAACTGCCCAGACCGCCTGCGGAATATTATTAACTCCCAACGATTCTAGCTGCGGGATTATGTCCTTATCCGCTATATTAATTACTGTAAGCTGGCTGATAAATCGAATGGATTCCAGATAATAACGCCGCTCATGAATTGAAAACTTATTTATTTTATTGTTATTGATCAGGGATGCCTCATCGGAGAGAAGTAAAACATGCACATCCCCCAACTTCGCTGCTTCCTGAAAAAAACGAATGTCAATAGTCTTTAGGTTGTCGAACCCCCCCTTCACAAAAACGATTGGGCGAGAAAAATTGTTATCCATTTCGTTTCTTAATTTCAGAAGATATTCTGATGCTTACCTTAAAAGCACCCGGAACCGGCTTATCAGATATAATGTAGAAGTATCCCCCGCCGCAGCCCGAATACATCGCGCCATAATAACGGGACTGGTAATAAGCCAATATTTCAACCAGGTCTATGGTTATTGACGGGTGGTGGACGGTATGCGGAAGAATTACTTCCCAGCAGCGCATAGTTTCGTTCATGGACTGCCCCAAACTGCCCGCATTTTGCTCCAGGATTGCTTGATAGCAATCTTTTCCGGACTGCCCCAATCGTTCGATCCAGCCTGGATCTAAATTCTGTTTCGCAAGAGGATAATATCCTTCCGGCCGCTGGTTTACTGGCAGGCAGTAGATGACTTCCTCGAGCCATCGGGCAACTTCGGGATCATTATTGGATTCATCATGGATTGGGAAATAGCCGCCCTCAAAGTCCACATCGTAATCAAGCCGGTTCACACCGGGATATACGATACCGGCCATGTCCTGTGACCCGGATGGATCATTGCGATCATCGTTTTCCGCGCGATACAGATCCCGCATCAACTTTTGCGGGTTCTCGTCAGGCAGCGATTCTCCCCACAACCTCATAGCAGCCTGCCGTGTGCTGGTTCCCATCCCGCATCGATTCATGAAAGGAAATGTAGGCTCCAGCGCGATAACAACCATGGAGCCGGGCGGGGAGGGGTTGTGTGTGGAGATGAATGGCTGGTCAATCCAACCGCCGGCAAAGGCCATCCTGTATGGCATTTGCCCAATGATCGAGCTTATGTTTGTTATATCTGCTAGTTTATCCACCTGGTTTTCCCGTTTTATTAATATTCTCCCGCAGGTGTAAACTTCCCCGCTTTTCTGTCCGCGTATTGCTGTTTGATCCAGGAGTACGTTTTATCCATTCCCGAATGCAGGGGAGTGTCAGGTTCCCAACCCAGGACTTTATTGATAAATGTGTTGTCGCTGTTGCGTCCTGCAACACCACGGGGTGCATCCAGGTCATAATTGCGAACCAGTTCCACGCCAGCGATATCTTCGATCTCACTGACCAGAGCATTAATTGAAACAAGTTCACTGCTGCCCAGGTTGATAGGTGTCGCGATCAGTTCATCGCTGTGCATAATCAAATCTATACCTTTGGTGCAGTCGTCGATATACATAAAGCTGCGCGTTTGATTGCCGTCACCCCAAATGGTGATTTGAAGATCGCCCGTATCTTGCGCCTCGATGACTTTGCGGATGAGGGCAGCAGGTGCTTTTTCACGGCCTCCATCCCATGTGCCATTTGGCCCGTAGACGTTGTGGAAGCGAGCGATGGCGGTTTTCATGCCGCGATCAGCCCAGTATTCCTGGCAGAACATCTCGGACACCAGTTTTTCCCAGCCGTAACCACGTTCGGCCATCGCCGGGTAGGCGTCTGATTCTTTGAGGGCGCGTACATTGGGATCTTTTTGCAGATCAGTGTTATAGGCGCATGCTGAGGAGGAAAAGAAAAATCGTTCAGCTCCAGCCTGGAATGCTTCCTCAATTAAGTGCGTGTTAATCAGGATGCTTCGCAAACATTCGACGCGGAAACGTTCGATAAAACCCATGCCGCCCATATCCGCAGCGAGGTTATAGACTTCGACGGCGCCTTCAACCGCACGTTTACAGTTGTGCGGTT